>JAZUFS010000188.1:0-9287 GCA_045640805.1 Treponemataceae bacterium | reverse complement strand
GGACTCTTCCTCGTCGTGTATCTTGTTTTTGCACTGACATTTGGTTTCACACTGCTTATTTCTGAAATCTCAATCGGCCGCAAGACAAAAGAAAGTCCGCTCACAGCGTACAAAAAGCTGAACGGCAAGTGGGGCTTCCTCGGAATCTTCTCATTCGTCGTTCCGTTCATCATCTATCCGTACTACTGTGTAATCGGTGGATGGGTTGTTAAGTACCTCTCATCTTACTTTGTATTCGAGGGACACATTGCTGCAGGCGAAGGCTTCTTCACAGGCTTCATTGCAGATCAGTGGCAACCAATCCTGTACTGTGCAATCTTCGCAGTACTCTGCTTCGTCATCGTCTACAAGGGTGTTGAAAACGGTATTGAGAAATACTCAAAGGTTCTTATGCCGACACTCGTGGTCCTCATTCTGTTCATCGTTGTATACAGCCTCTTCCTGTCATACACAGATCCTGAAACAGGCGTAACAAGAACAGCCGGTGAAGGTGTTGCTGTCTACCTGATTCCGAGCTTCAAGGGAGTCACTTTCGGCGGGTTCCTGAAGATTTGTCTTGATGCTATGGGTCAGCTTTTCTACTCACTGTCAATTGCAATGGGTATCATGATTGCATACGGTTCATACATGAAGGATGGTGAAAACCTCGGTGGTGCTGTAAACAAGATTGAGATTTTTGATACAGGTATTGCATTCCTCGCTGGTCTCGTCATCATCCCAGCAACATACGTATTCCAGGGTCTTGATGGCATGAAGGCTGGTCCGAGCCTGATGTTCGTAGCTCTTCCAAAAGTATTTGAATCACTTGGTGGCTTCGGCGTATTCTTCGGATTCATCTTCTTCATCATGGTTCTGTTTGCAGCCCTTACAAGTGCTGTTTCAATCCTTGAAGCAATCGTTTCATCCGGTATGGATAAGTTTGGCTGGAGCCGCAAGAAGGCAACACTCATCATGGCAGCTGCAGGTTTCGTCCTGTCAATCGTTACCTGTCTCGGTTACAATGTCTTCTACTTTGAGTCAACATTCGCACCAATTGCAGGCGGTCAGATCCTCGATATCTTCGACTGGGCAAGTAACAACTTCCTTATGCCTATCGTTGGTCTTTTTACCTGTATCCTCATTGGATGGGTTCTCAAGCCAAAGACAATCATCGACGAAATCACAAAGAATGGCGAAGGTTTCGGCCGCAAGGGTCTGTATGTGGTAATGGTCCGCTACATTGCTCCAGTACTGCTCCTGATCCTGCTGCTCTCTTCATTCAATATCTTTAAGTAATCTAATTTTGCTTTTCAAATGCGCGGCCAGACATCCTTGTCTGGCCGTTGCTTTTTTTACAATACGCTTTTAGGAGCTCCGCCTTGTGCGGGGTTTTTTGCTTTTAAAACAGTTGCCGTTTTCTTTTCAAATCAGTATTTTAATAGTAGTAAATTTTTAATCTGCCTTTTTTGCGCAGATTTTTAAGGAGATACAAAGAAAATGGCTAAGCAGCTCGTTTTTAACGAAGACGCACGCAAGAAAATGCTTTCTGGCGTAGAGCAAATTTCACAGGCAGTTAAGGTAACACTCGGTCCAAAGGGCCGCCTCGTAATGCTGGACAAGAAGTTCGGCGCACCGACAATCACAAAGGACGGTGTTTCAGTCGCAAAGGAAGTTGAGCTTGAAGACCCGTTTGAGAACATGGGTGCACAGCTCGTTAAGGAAGTTGCCGCAAAGACAAACGATGTAGCCGGTGACGGTACAACAACAGCAACAGTACTTGCTTACTCAATGGTACGCGAAGGCCTTAAGGCTGTTGCTGCAGGCATGACTCCAATCGAGCTGAAGCGCGGTATGGACAAGGCTGTAGCAATCGCAGTTGAAGAAATCAAGAAGAACGCAAAGGCAGTAAAGGGCGGCGACGATGTTAAGCACGTTGCAACCGTTTCTGCAAACAACGACGCTGAGCTCGGCGGCATCCTCGCAGGTGCTTTCGAGAAGGTCGGAAAAGACGGCGTCATCACTGTTGAAGAATCAAAGACAATGGAAACAACAACAGAGTTTGTTGAAGGTATGCAGTTCGACCGCGGATACATCTCATCATATTTCGTAACAGACCGCGACAGAATGGAAGCAAACTACTCAGACCCATACATCCTGATCCACGACAAGAAGATCAGCAACATGAAGGATCTTCTGCCTCTGCTCGAGCAGGTTGCCCAGACAGGAAAGGCTCTGGTCATCATCTGCGAGGATATGGACGGCGAAGCTCTTGCAACTCTCGTTGTAAACAACATCCGCGGAACACTCAAGACTGTTGCTGTAAAGGCACCTGGCTTTGGTGACCGCCGTAAGGCAATGCTTGAGGATATCGCAATTCTGACAGGCGGTACTGTTGTTTCTGAAGACCTTGGCTTCAAGCTTGAGACAGCAACACTGGATATGCTCGGAACTGCAAAGAGCGTAAAGATTGACAAGGATAACACAACAATCGTTGATGGCGCTGGCAACAGCAAGGCTATCAAGGACCGCGTTGCTGAAATCAAGACACAGATCGAAGGTGCAACATCAGACTACGACAAGGATAAGCTCAAGGAGCGCCTTGCAAAGCTTTCTGGGGGAGTAGCCGTAATCAACATCGGCGCCGTTACAGAAGTTGAGATGAAAGAGAAGAAGCACCGGGTTGAAGATACTCTCGCTGCTACACGCGCAGCTCTTGAAGAGGGTATTGTTCCTGGTGGCGGACTCGCACTTATTGAAGCAACACAGGCTCTGGACAAGGCAGATCTCGGCGCCCTTACTGACGACGAGAAAGTTGGCTTCAAGATTGTAAAGCGCGCTCTTGAGGAGCCGATCCGCCAGATTGCCGAGAACGCAGGCGTTGACGGCGCTGTCGTTGCAGACAAGGCAAAGAACAGCAAGAAGGGCATCGGTTTTGATGCTTACGCTATGGAATGGAAGGATATGATGGAAGCAGGTATCATTGACCCGGCTAAGGTCACAAGAACCGCTCTCCAGAATGCAGCTTCAATTGCAGGCTTGCTCCTGACAACTGAATGCGCTATTACAGACCTCCCTGAGAAGAACCCGGCTCCTGCTATGCCAGCTGGTGGAATGGGCGATATGGGTGGCATGTATTAATTGATTTCAGCCACAGGCTGAGAAATCAATTGATGAAAACTACAGAAAACAGTCGGGTATTGCGCCCGGCTGTTTTTTTTGTGTTATACTAGACGATATGAGTACTATCAGGTTTGGAATTGTTGGAACTGGAAATATTGCCAACTGTCAGGCTCCCGCAGTAAAGGGGAGCGAGGGAGCTGAACTGTATGCATGTGCAGCGCGCAATCTGGATAAAGCGAAGTCGTTTGCCGCGAAGTGGGATATCCCGGTGGCGTACGGCTCGTATGACGAACTTTTCGCCGACGAAAAAGTCGACGTTGTATATATTGCCACGCCACATATGAACCACGCGGAACTGTCCATCAAGGCAATGCGTGCGGGCAAGGCTGTTCTTTGCGAGAAACCTGCTGCCGTAAATGAGTCGCAGCTGCAGGAAGTACTTGCTGTTTCGCGTGAGACAGGCTGTTTCTTCATGGAAGCACTCTGGACACGTTTCCATCCGCTGTTTGCCGAGACGATGAAGCTCGTGAAATCGGGTGCAATCGGCGACGTAAAGGCAATATTTGCCGACTTCTGCAGCAACGTGCCATATACTCCCGGTTCACGTCTTTACGAGCCCGAACTTGCCGGTGGCGCCCTTCTTGATATGGGCATTTATCCGCTGATGTACGCATGTTCTGTCGCGGCAACCGTTCAGGGCGTTCCTCTTTCCGGACTTGATATTTCGCGGAAAGTTTCTTTCTGCCGTAAAACTGACAAGAATGTCGATGCATTTGATTCAATCACGCTGGAATTTCCCCGCACGCCACGTTCTGCTTCTGCGAAAGACTGCGCTGCAGGCACAGATGCGTTTACGGCAGTCATTACCACGAGCATAGACAGCGGCGCCGGAAACCGCATCCACTCGGCAAAGATTGTTGGAACTAAAGGCACCATCCATGTGCCGGGCTTCTGGTATGCAGAACGGCTTGGCATCATGTCCGCGGATGGCGAGCTGGTGGATAAGAAGGAACTGCCGTTTGACGTAAACGGCTACGAGTATGAGGCCCGCGAAGTGGTGCACTGTGTAAATGAAGCCCGTTCCGGAAAACCTGTCATTGAAAGCCCGGTTCACACTCATGAAGATTCGCTTGCCATCTGCCGCCTGATGGACACGTTCCGTGCTGAGTGGGGTATCGTTTACCCGTTCGAGACTGCTGTTCCGGGGGCAAGTTCCGCCGGAAACGCCGCCATGGGAGAGCGTGCCGCTGCGGGAGCGCGTGCCACCGCAGACACCGCCGCGGGAGTTGCCGCAGACGCTGCCGTTGCGTTTACGGGAGACGTTGCCGGTGAGCAGTCGTCGGCACCGAAGTTTGATGCTGCTACGTTTGAAGCAGCCGCATGGAACAGCGCCGTGGAAGCAGCTGTTGGTGCGGCATTGAGTGCTGGCGACACTGCTGGCGGGGAAAGTGACTCCGGGGGCATCATTGTGTACACGGACGGTTCCTGCTCCGGCAATCCCGGCCGTGGCGGATGGGGTGCCGTAATTCTGGCAGATGGCACTGAAAAGCGCATGAGCGGCGGTGAGAAACTCACGACGAACAACCGCATGGAACTGATGGGCGCCATTGAGGCTCTGGAGGCCATCCTTGATGACAGGAATCTGCGGGGCAGACCGGTTACCATGTACTGCGACAGTCAGTACGTGAAAAACGGGATTCAGACATGGATTAAGGGCTGGAAAAAGAACGGATGGCGCACGGCCGGCAAGGATCCTGTCAAAAATCAGGATCTGTGGGTTGAACTTGATGAGACTGTTCAGCAGCTTTCAATAGAATGGAAGTGGGTGAAAGGTCATGCCGGAAACAAATATAACGAAATCTGTGATGAACTGGCAGTTGCTGCAGGAAAAGCACAATAATAGAAGTGAAAAAAAGTACCATTTATTTTTCGGTTTTAGTATATTAAAAGTACGAACAGTTCGTGTACGTACGGTACCGGTGCGAACGGAAACCTTTTTTCTGGATAATATAGGGAGAATACGATTATGACAAAAATTAACCATGGGACATTGATTATTGTAGCTGTGCTCATCCTTTGCATTTTTGCAGGATGTACTACAACTCAGAAAACTCCACAGATCCGCGAACCGGATGATCATTATCTGGGAGATTTCAATCCTTTCCAGCTTGAAAACGCAATGTGTGTTACAAAAGGTTTTTCGGGCAGTCTGAATCCGTGCGAAATCGAGATGTATTTTGCTCCACGCAAGAATACTGTTGAGGCTCATTTTTCATATGGCATTGATAAGGTCGCCATTGTCTTCAATCTGGAAGAAAGAAATGCTCTGTATGAAGGTATTATGGCGTATATGGAAGCTTTTAATGCTGGTGATATGCCGGTGAGGGCTCCTGATAGAAAGAATTATCTAACCCGTTCACCGGTTACCGTCTCCTGGGGCGTTTTTGGCTTAGCCTACACAGCCGATACGTATGTCCGCGTAAATTATGAGTATACTGAGCCGGGAAAGCCGTACATGGTTGCAACTTTTGAGAACGCAAAAGCAAAAGATGACGATGCCTACTCGCCAGTAATGAATCTGTATTTTTCTCCGTCGCAGCTTGAAGCGCTCTGTGAAATTGTTAATCAGGATGAGTTTCAATCTCGTGTGGATGAGCTGAACCGCCAGGCTTTTGACTGGTAATTCCGTTATCATCCAGCGGGATGTCTGCAAGTTTCATATAGCGGTACAACGTTGCGGGTGTTACTCCCAGGTTGGCCGCTATATGTGTTTTTGGGACATGATGCCGTAACAGGGTTTTAATTTCATCTTCATGTCCACGTAATTTATAGTACTTCTTTTCAGTCTCTTTTCTGCGTCCAAGCTGTATTCCTTCTGCTTTTTTCCTGGCCAGCGCTTCTTTTGTCCGCTGCGAGATCAGATTGCGTTCGATTTCAGCAGAAAGACCGAATGCAAACGCCAGAACTTTTGACTGAATGTCATCACCCAGACGGTAATTATCCTTGATTGTCCATATGCGGACTTCGCGCAGCATCATTTCGTTCAGGACGGACATGATCATGAACAGATTCCTGCCCAACCGTGATAATTCTGAACATATAATGAGATCTCCTTTCTTCACTTCTACCAGAAGTTTGCCCAGCTTACGTTTTGAGGGGGCTTTTGTACCGCTGATTGTCTCCTCAATCCAGGCGTCAATGGTAAGTTTGTTCTTACTGCAAAAATTAATGATTTCGAAACGTTGATTTTCAACTGTCTGTTTATCCGTACTTACCCGGATATATCCATAAATCATGGTTGCTCCTTGAAACTTCCCTAAATATCAATGATTTCATAGGAAGGTTAAAATATTCATAAAAACAGATGTAAATGACACTAATTCAAAATATGTCATTTAGCATGCGTATCGGTGAAAACCCTTATGATATAAGGGTTGAGTGGCAGTTCATATATTACGGAAACCAAGAAAATTCTATGAATTTGCTTGACGGCAGAAAATTTGCGTGTTATGATTTTAGAAAAAGATAACGTTACCGTATTAAAAAACCGTTGGTTTGGTAATGTTTAAAAGTTAAGGAGGATTCTTTTAAATGAAAAAGGCTCTCGTAATTCTTATGGCTCTCGCTATGGTATTCGGCGCATTTGCTGATGACCTCGCAGCCGTAACAATCAAGGGTGATGCTTCACTCGGCTATGAAATCGACCTGGACGACTCAGCTTATGGTATGACAAATGGCAAGAATGCATCACAGGAATACACCATTACATTGGTAACAAAGGAAATTGCAAAGTCAACTGAAGGCTCTGGAATCTGGGGTGAATTAGTTGTAAAGAGCAAAGAAGCAACAATCAAGCAGGATGGTTGCCACAATGAACCAGCTGCTGATCTGGCTACAGCAAAGATCCACTTCGGTGACATCCTCGCTATCAACGTTCTGGCTCCAAGCCTGGATATTGGTAAATATTCAGCTGCATTCGTAACAGGTGACTTTGCTGCAGAAACAACAGCAGGAGAAGCAAACACAGCTTTCACAAACGGCTTTACAGCAGAAATCGCTCTTGACGGCATTGCAAACATCAACGTTGCAGTTGCTGACAATGGTGTAAAGGCAAAAGCTGCTAAGGAACTTGGCGTTAAGGCTGATGTAGACGTTAAGGCTATTGACGGCGTTACACTCAAGGCAGCAGTTGCATACAATGGCGACCTCAGCGATGGTATCGCTCTTGGTGCAGAGGCTGGTTACACACTTGACAAGCTCACAATTGCTGGTGGTTTCAACCGCGGTTATGACGAGAAAAACACAATCGCTGCTGGTGTTCTCTATCAGTGGGGTGGTGCAGACCTCGAACCAGGTTTCGACTACATTACTGACAAGACAAAGGATGGTGTTTCTGTAGCAATCAGCACATCAGACTTCTCAGCAATCGGCTTTGGCGTTGGTGTTGCAGACACAACATTTGTTGAAGGACTCAAGTTCGGTGCAGAACTGATCGTTAAAGATGTTCTTAATTTCGGCAATGCTTCAACAGACTTCGCTGCAGCAGCTGCTAAGTACTCAACAGCATTCGGTGACTTCGGTTTCGATGCAAACGCTGGCTTCAAGTTCAATCTTAACACAAACAAGTTCGGTCTTAAGTACGGTGCTTCAATCAGCAACAAGACTCTTATCCAGAACACAACACTGAAGGCAGCTTATGCAGGTTCACACGATGCAGCTATCGGTGGAGCTGATGCAAAAGGAAAGATCAACCTTTCTGCAACAATCGCTTTCTAATCTAGCTTAAACCATTAAGCAAAAAAAAGAGCAGACCGAAAGGCCTGCTCTTTTTTATGTTCAGTTCAAATTAGAATGAAATCTTTGCAGCTGCAGAGATTAAACCCTTCTTGTCTGCGCCGCCAACAGCAGCGTCTTTCTGTCCTTCATAGCTGAGTGACAGAGTTGTGTTCTGGATGAATGTACTGTTATCGATTGATGCACCGTACATGAAGCCGAGCTTGCTGTTAGCAAGAGTGATCTTTGTACCAGCATGTGCTGTGAAGTTAATATCGCCGAATGCAGTTGTGTACTTTGCGGCAGCTGCAGCCCAGTCAGTACCTGTTCCGAAGTTAGCAACATCATCAACAATCAGTTCAGCACCGAATGTAAGTCCGCTTACGAATGATCCGTCAAATACACCAACACCGAGTCCGAATGATGAAAGGTCTGTTGTTACAACGCCAACAGAAACACCGTTTGTACATACACTGTTGTCTGTGTCAGCATCTGTCATGTAGTCAACGTGACCTGCAGTACCGCCCCATGCATAGAGAGCGCCGGCAGCGAGTGACTTGCCATCTGCATAGTCCTTGTCGAAAGCAGCTGTAATAGTCAGTTTGTCCAGTGTGTAGCCAGCCTTTGCCGCGAATGCAAGACCGTCGTTGAGGTCGCCATTGTAAGCAACGCCACCCCAAAGTGTAACACCGTCAATTGCTGTAACATCAACATCAGCCTTAACAGCAACTTCTTTCTGAGCCTTAGCCTTGACACCATTGTCTGCAACTGTCACATTGACATTAGCAATGCTTGGCAGAGCAATTTCTGCAACGAAGCCGTTTGTGAGTGCTGCATCTGCAGCTGCACCAGCGGTTGCTGCTGCAAAATCGCCTGTTACGAAAGCCGGTCCGTTTGAACCGAGGCTTACATCGTGGCTGATGATGTTGATGGCAAGAGTATCACCGAAGTGAATCTTTGCTGTTTCAACAGATACAGCTGATGTTGAAAGACATGTTTCAGCAGCTGACTTAATTGCCAATTCACCCCAGATGCCTGAGCCTTCTGTTGTCTTTGTAGCTTCGCCTGCAAAGCTGAATGTGATACTACCTGATGCAGCATTTGTCATGCCAAATGCGTCGGCGTCGAGGTCGTAGTCATAACCAAATGATGCACTTCCTGTGAAGTCTGAGAATGCTGGCACCAGTGATGGATCGTCAGCAAATGCTGCAAATACCATAGCGAGAGCCATGAGAATTACGAGAGCCTTTTTCATAAAAAAGTATCCTCCTTTTTATTTAAATGCAAATTTAAGAAGAATTTAAGATTAGTTAGGTATACTAAAAAGTTTTGGAAATTCGACTTTTTGGGTATCCTGGGCTAAACTGGAAATTCTGTGTATATTACAACTCGCTCATTATTTTGTGTTTATTATT
>JAZUFS010000187.1:0-2071 GCA_045640805.1 Treponemataceae bacterium | reverse complement strand
GGATAAGCGTCTGGAAAGGAACGCGTGCAGTGTCGAGTGACAGCTGCTTGGCGATTTCCTGGACAAGCATCTTCCGGTTCATGCCGGAGACAACCTGAATCATGATTGTGGTTCTCGGGTTCTGCTCGCAGTAGTGCCTTGCTGCAGTGGACTTTCCCGAACCAGCGTCGGCTACAATAAGCGCGATGTCTTTTTCTGTATGGGCTATGGCTATGGCATTGCAGATGCGTTTAAGATCATCAGTCTCAGTCAGCGGCACACGCTTTCTTGCATGAGCCTGCTCAATGCGTGCGCACCACTTGATGATTGCATCTTCAATCTTGCCTATATCCCCCTGATAGGCACCGTTCCTGTAAGCAGAAAGGACTGAGCCTGAATAGCCCATTTCCTTTCCCGCGGCATTCTGAGAAATGCCGTACTTCTCAAGCGTAAGCTCAAGACGTTCCTTAATCTGTAAATCCATATAAACTCCTTGCAGCACTGCTGCGGATTTCAAAGATAATCTTCCGGATCAGCATCAAGCTCATCCGTGTATTTGTGTTTTGCCTTTCTTGCAGGCTTCTCTGGCTCTTCCACCCACTCGGCGCCCACCGCCTGCGGAAGCGCGAGCTGCTCGTCAACACTCAGAATCTTCGTGTTGTCATACGCGCGGGCCGTAACGTCAATGAAGCTCTTCTTCTCTGGGTCAATTGACGTTTCGTTCAAGCCCTTTTCAGCGATAAGCTGAAGACCCTTGTTCCTGGCATCAGTGACGCGCTTGATGGTGTCCTCAAGACGCTCAGACTCCTTGAAGAAGTTGCCGAGCGCCTCACAGATGAATTCGCCCTTGAGCGTGTACACCTGAATGGTTGTGTCATTGACAAGAGAAGCGTGAATCCTCACCTGCTGACCAGAGAACTGAATGAGCTCTTCAGACCAGTAATTCACGCCGTTTACCTTGACGCCGTTTCTGCCGCACTTGCGTACTTCCGGGAAGTAGAGCGCCTTTGCAAGCTCTTCCTTGCTTATGCGGCGCACACCTTCAGGCGGAAGCTGCTTCTGGAAAACCTCGCTGCGAGTCTTTCCTTCCATGCCTTTGCCGGAGCATTCAAACTTGTCGTTAATCCACTGCACCATGTTGTTGCATGCCACGACAAAGTCGCTCCAGTCGGGAATGTCATCACGCTTTTCCATGCCGTTGATTCCGCGCCACATAAGCTGCGCCTCTTCGGGGCGCGTCCGGCTGTCAGAGCCGACGTATGTGCCGAAGTCTTTGGCAAGGTACTCGCCAAGGATGCGGAAGTAGCGTTCCTGCCGTCCCTTAGACTTACCGTTGTAGACACGGGTGAAATGAACCTCGGTTCCAATAAGGTTGAAAATGCCCTGGAACTCGACCTCAACTTCTTCAGTCATGCCGTCAGGAAGCAGCTGCTGAGCAGTCGTCCTGTAGCCGTTCAGAAGCTTTGAGTGGTAGTCCTGGCCGTTGTCGAACAGCGCCGTCTTAGGTACGCCGTACTGCAGCACCGCCATGTAGAACGCCACAATGATTGAATAGCTTGAAGGCTTCACCGTCGGACACCAGCCGAGCACCTTGCCGGACCGGTAATCCTGGAACGTGGTGATCCACGGACGGATGAGCTTGCCCTGATACATGCACACACAATCAAGACAGTGATGGTCAGATACGATGCAGTCCATTGCGCGGTACATGTCGATGTCCTGTTCTACGAATGGTAAATAGGCGTTTTCCCAGCGTGATTTACCTATTCTGTAGAAGTCACGGATGACCGCCGGAATGCTGTTAAGGTACCTGAGCGCCGTCTGATACGTGCACTTTGAATACGGCACATTCTCTTTCATGAGCCGGAAAGCGTGCATGGCAGAAGGTTGTGTGCTCTTGAGCCAGAAGAACGCGAGATTGTCACGCTCGGTGTCAGTAAGGCTTTCACCGGCGCCGCCCCTGTTCATGCCGTATTTCGGTGTCACACCGCTTGAGCCGTGCTTCTTGAAATCGGCAATCCAGCGGTAAAGGGTTGTTACGCTGACGTCGCCGAGCTTTTCGTGAAGCGTCGTGCAGCATGCGCCAGCGTTG
>JAZUFS010000186.1:0-3027 GCA_045640805.1 Treponemataceae bacterium | reverse complement strand
TCAATGCCAAGCCAGGCAAGTGTGTCATAAAGGTTCTGTACATATTCTTCACCGTAGCGTGTACGGTCTGTATCTTCAAGGCGAAGGATGAACTTACCGCCCTGACTGCGGGCGTAAAGGTAATTGAAAAGAGCGGTACGTACACCGCCAATGTGCTGCATTCCTGTTGGAGACGGTGCGTATCTTACACGAACTTCCATTGCAAACTCCTGAATTGAAATTACCATACTATACAACATTTTAGGTTCGTATGTCGATATAAAAAACCGCTCCGCCGGTATCAGGCAGAGCGGAAAAAAAAGGAGGAGGAGGTTGCAGGGAAAAACTGCTGCGATTGTTTCTCAGTCAATCTGAAAAGGAAACCATCTTTTCTGAATATAGTTACAGAAAAAAGTAAAAAAAGATAAAAAATTATTTTTTAAGTACACGGATGGAACCGGTTCCTGATTCCGCACGGATTATGACGTATCCGGCACCGTAATTATCTATACCGGATTTACTGCCTGAATAACCGGTAAAGGCGTTGTAGACAGAGCCTGTCCGCGAATCAAAAACGAGTTTGAAACCCGGATTGTCAGGCATTGTAATGAGGATGGCACCTGTCGTGCTTTCAAGATTGCAATCCTGGGTTACGGGCTGATCAAGAGAAACATTGATTGCACCCGTCGTTGATTCGGCGTTTATTCCCGCAGCAATACCGTCAAAAGTAATGCTGCCTGATGTTGATTCGAAATTGCCAATGCTTGAAACGATGCACTGGGTAAGCACTATACTGCCGCTGCTGCTTGAAAGAGATGCCATCTGCATTTCACATTTGGAAAGACGGATGCTGCCGCTCATTGTTTCAACAGAAACAGCTTCGCCCCACAGCTTTGATGCATTGACCGATCCTGACATGGTGGATATGTCCCATCCGCCATAGGCTGCTTTTGCGTAGAAAGATTCAGGAACTTTTATCTCAACCGTGCAACGATGTCTGCTTCCACCGGTGTTTTCATTTATGGAAAGAATTCCGTTTGAAAGATATGCCGTGGGATATTCGTCATAAGAAGAAACGACTGTCACACGGAAATCATTTCTGTTCCAGAGTGCAATCTCCACTTCTTCTGACATAAGATCAATCCGCACACCATTAACAGATGAAACGGGATACATCTGCTGAAAAACAATATTGTTGGCTGCAAAAAGAAAACCGCCTGCTGCAACAAGAATAAGCGCAGCAATACATGTTTTTTTCAAAAATGTTCTCATAAATCATTCTCTCCTGTTACCATCGTAACTTAAACACTTATGGAAACGCAATATGTCACCTTTCCGAAAAAAGTATTACCTTGTATATTAACTGGTGTTATACTACACAAAACGGCACAAAAAAGGAGGACTTTTTTCCCATGAAGAAAACCATTTGCATCATCCTTATCGTTATGTGTGCATTCAGTCTGTTTGCACGTGATAAACACGTCACAACCACAACAGAAGGCCGGCTTGCAGAAGATCTGCTTGATGACGGTTTATACAAAAACCAGGAACAGCTTATGACTGTAGTTCCTGTCCTGACTCCAGCTGAGATAACACTGCTTTACAATAAGAATAAAGAAAGTTCCGTAAAAGACACACTGATGAACGGTCTGCTCGGTTTTGGCATCGGATCTTTCAATGCAGGCGACAGAAAAGGCGGATGGATACAACTTGGCTGCGAACTGGGAGGCGGCGTTCTCGCAGTTACTTCGACCGGCATTTTGCTTGGCAACATGCTGGCTGATGTAATCGGCACGATAGTAAGGGGACTTGCAAAACAGAAGCCTGACAACACAACCGAAAAATCCCGGACGATGATTATTGCGTCAACACTTGGTGTATGTACTGGTATTGGAACATTCATCGGAGGGCGCATCTATGGAATTATCAGAGGGATAAAATATCCAAAACAATATAACAGGGATTTACAGGAAACGCTGTATGGAACAGCTCAGTCAGGCCCGGCGATTTCTCTGACTCCGGTAATCACGCCGCAAAACATCGGTTTTGGTGTGGGGGTAAGGTTTTAAATGACAGACGTATCTGGAAAATGGGCACTCATAACGGGTGCAAACCGCGGTATCGGTTACCGCATTGCAAAGTTCATGGCTTCAAAGGGATGTAACCTCATTCTGCATTCACGAAGCCTTGACCACACTTCAGCTGTTCTTGAAGAAGTACGTGAAATGGGCGTTGAGGCATATGCCGTTGAAGCAGAACTCAACGATCCGGCACAGGTTAAGGCGATGATTGACGCCATAAAGGCAGAAGGCACGCAGGTGGATATCCTGTTCAACAATGCAGGCGTTCAGATTGCGTACCGCACCGAATACTTCAAGACACCGGTAGAAGACTACACGGCCAGTTTCCAGATAAACACGATTGCTCCGATGCAGTTGTGCTACGCGTTTGTACCAGCAATGAAGGAACGCGGTTTCGGCCGTGTCATCAACACGACAAGCGGCATTAAGAATGACCCGCAGCAGGCTGGCTATTCTGCAAGCAAGGCAGCGCTCGACAAGGTCACCACTGACCTGGGCGGTACTGTTGACGGCACTGACGTCATCATCAGTCTTGCTGACCCGGGCTGGTGCCGCACTGACTTAGGCGGCCCGAATGCACCAAATGATCCAGACTCAGTAATTCCAGGCATCGTACTCGGCGCTTTCGTAGACGACAAAAAGAGTGGCCGCCTGTTCTGCGCCCAGGATTACGCCGGAATGTCACTCGAAGACGCTTTAATCAAAACAATGAACTGAGAATGTGTACAGGAGGGTCTGCCCTACCGGCCCGCGAGACGCGCTGCGGCGCTTTGGTATCTCACTCGCCCGTAAACGGGCTCGGGGCCGATGTGCATCTCGCGTGCCGTACGGGCAGTCCCTCCTGTACACTTGCGTTTTTTCATTGCATTTAAAAGCGTCTTCTGCGTTTCCACCAAAATGAAAGCAGTTGTGCATGAGCGGGGGCCGTAGGGGGAAGGCGGGATTGCGAAGCCTCGCCCGCGAGCGG
>JAZUFS010000185.1:0-4352 GCA_045640805.1 Treponemataceae bacterium | reverse complement strand
AACGCAATTACAAGCGTAACCCAGCAGCTCAGTACCGTCGTCGTTCAGGGAGTCTGTCAGGCAGGCGCCATCGTCACGGGCCAGACGCTCGGCGAAGGCAGCAGGGAAAAAACGATGGAGCAGGGCTGGCTCTTTCTGGGGCTTGGCCTTGCGCTCGGGCTTATTGCAGGAATTTTCGTCATTGCAATCACCGAACCTGTCGTAAGCTCATACAGCAACCTCAGCGCCGAGACGCTCGACATAGCACGCGACCTTATGCTCGCAATCGGCCTCATCCTCATGTTCCAGTCTACGAACAGCATTATGACAAAAGGTGTCCTGCGTGGAGGCGGCGACACAAAAGTGCTTATGATTGCGGATAACCTGTTTCTGTGGGTGCTCGCCATTCCGCTCGGTATTCTCGCCGGCTTCGTGTTTGAATGGCCCGCCTTCTGGATTTACGTGTGCCTGAAATCTGATCAGATAGTGAAAACCGTGTGGTGCGTCCTGCGCCTCAGAACCGGCAAGTGGATAAAGAAAATCAGCACAGGAAAGCACTCTTGAATGATGGTGCGGGCGTTCCCCTCCGTTCGCACCGCTCACTCCGAGTCGCTATGTTCCGGGTTCCGGCCCGGCGGCCTTCATTCCTCCGCTACGCTCCGGAACGCCTTCGGCGCCCTGCACAGCGCTAACGCATTTCCCTGCAGTATCATGTGACAGAGTGGGTAGCCTGCCGGCAGAACTGTCCCGCCGTGAATAAACCGCAAGCGGTTTATTCTTGAGTTTTCTTCGAAAACTCAACGTGAAAAGGAGCTTTTAAAAGCAAACCTTCCACGCGCAGCCAACCGCACATGACGGCATGCGGATCTGTCGATAAGTCTGTGAATTGGTGACGGCCGTAGGCGGGAGGACAACTGCGAAGCCTCGCCCGCGAGCGCTGGCGAAGCCAGTGCGAGTCGGATACCATAGCTGCGCCAGCGAGCAGTTGTACTCACGCCGAGAGGCCGTCACCAATTCACAGTATTTTCAGTAACTCTGCGCGCACGCCGTTCATGCGTGCGTCGGCCACTCCGAAGTTCATCTCTTTGTAACTCCACACGGCTCTTCCAATACCGTGCTTATCAAAGACGGCCTCAATAACGCGGAACCACTTCATCGCTTCTTCCGGGTCTGCGTTTTCAATGACGCCGTATTCGCCGCAGTACAACTCCGTGCCGCGTTCTTCTGCTACTTTTATTGCATCTTCAAACAATGCTTCAAAATATGACTCATCCGGTGTTGCGTCAGCCGGATACTTGCCGAACGAATCACCTGCCTGTACAAGATGCGCTTTTGTGTTTACATCGTACTCAGCGAACGTCGCGTCAAAGTTCATCCTGAAAGACATGTCCATTGTCGGAATCCAGTGTGCGCCCTGATGCGTGAACACAAGCGGCTCGTAGCAGTGAAAGTTGTAGATGATGTTTTCGTCGCGCGGAGGATCAAGATAGCGTACAGTCGCGACGTGGTTGTTCCAGTAACTGCCGACAAGAATGCGGATTGTCGGGCATATCTCCCGGATTTTCTCTATCGTGATGCCAGCTATGCGGTTCCATGGCTTTGAATAGCTTTCTTCGGTGACTTCATTCAGAAGTTCAAAGCAGAGCATATCCTCATATTTGCCGAACCGCTTCGCAAATTCTGTCCAGATGTCGTAGAAAAGCCCCTGCAGCCGCTCGCTGTCAAAAAGCCCTTCTTCATTTTCGCCTGAATAAAACGAATAGCCGGGTGTCTTGTGCAGGTCAAGAATCATGTTGATGCCCGCCGCCCTGCACCAGTCAATGGCATTCTGGATATGGATAAATCCCTGTTCTTTGAAAGTTCCGTCATCATTCATGAAAAGCTCATAATCAACAGGGAGCCGGACATGATCCAATCCCCATTCTGCAATTGTCTGTATGTCTTTTTCTTTAATGAATGAGCTGTAATGTTCTTCCACAGGCTTGCACTGAGAAAGCCAGCCGCCAAGATTGATACCGTGTTTGAATCCGTCAAGTTTACTCATGCTTCAATGATACACCATAATCATGAACTGCACCACCTGATCCAGAGAACCGTCCCCTGGTTCACGCCGGTCGCCAGCATCCATGCTGTCGACCTTCCCGAGTTTTGTTACACAAAACTCTCTGCTTTTCAGGGGCCTCCATGCCCCTGGACTTTGCAGAAATAGAGAACCGTCCCCTGGTTCCCTGGTTCCCTGGTTTACGAAAAAAAATGCTTGCATTTAAAATACTCTCATGATATAGTGATGATATCAAAAAGATATCACTCGAACGCATTGTGCTTTCAAGCCGGATATCATCAGAGAGAGGTAAGCTATGAGCATGCTTGAGATTAAGAACTTTTCCAAATCGTACGCAGCTGGGAAGAAAGCCGCTGACAACGTTTCAATTTCAGTGGAGCCGGGAGACATTTACGGCTTTATCGGCCACAATGGCGCCGGTAAAAGTACGACAATCCGCTCTGTCGTTGGTGTCTTGCAGTTTGAGGAAGGCGAAATCCTGATAGACGGCCATTCGGTAAAGACTGAGCCGCTTGAATGCAAGAAGGTTACCGCCTACATTCCTGACAACCCGGATCTGTACGAGGCACTCACCGGCATTCAGTACCTGAACTTTATTGCGGATGTATTCGGCATCGGTGCGGAAGAACGTGAAAAGCGCATCAAAGAGTACGCCGGCCGCTTTGAAATTGAAGCCGCGCTCGGTGACCTTATTTCAAGCTATTCACACGGAATGAAGCAGAAGGTGGCTCTTATCGGTGCCCTCATTCACGAGCCTAAACTGCTTGTCCTGGATGAGCCTTTCGTCGGACTTGACCCTAAGGCCGCCTTCACATTAAAGGAAATCATGCACGAACTGTGCACGCGCGGCACTGCCGTGTTCTTCTCAACGCACGTTCTTGATGTTGCCCAGAAGCTCTGCAACAAAATCGGCATCATCAAGGGCGGCAAAATGATTGCATCCGGCACCATGGATGAGCTTATCGGTGACAAATCACTTGAAGACGTATTCCTTGAGGTAGTGGACCATGACGAAAAATAACACCTGGACGCTCCTCTCTGTGCTGCTCCGCTCATCCGGCAACGGCAACAGAATCCGCTACTCAAAAGACAGGAAAGAACGCGGCAAACTTATCGGTGCTGCCGTCGGAAATATTGTGCTTGATATTTGTATTGCAGGCCTCGGCTTGTACATGTGCTATGCGTACTGTGTGGCAGGCATTGGCAGCGAACTTCCAGCCCTGTGTGGAATGGGTATTGTTGTTGCATCCTTCATGCTGACGCTTTTAAAGACGAACGGCTACCTGTTCGCGTTCAAAGGCTATGACATGACTGTTTCACTGCCGTTTCCAGTCAGTGACGTTGTCGCTTCCCGGTTCCTTTACATGTACATAAAGAGCCTGCCGTTCATCCTGAGCATTTCGCTTTCACTGCTTGCAGGCTGCATCATCTGGACTGAAATAAGCGTAACGGGCATCTTCATGTGGGCGCTGCTTTCCGTTTTCCTGCCGCTTATCCCTATGGTGCTTGCGGCATTCGTCGGTGCCCTTATTGCGGCAATCGGCTCGGGTTTCAAGTTCAAGAAAGCCATACAGGCCATCCTGCTGATTGCGGTTGTTCTCTTGTGTTTCGGCTCTCGTTTCTTCTTTCAGGATATGTTCCAGAACAATAAGGTTAATCAGGTAATGACCGATATTGCGTCTGCTGTTGACGGAACGCTTGCCTGGTGTCTGCCTGCCGCATGGTTTGAGCAGGCTGTTCAGGGCAGCTTTCCGGGAGCTGTCATGCTGCTTGCGGCATCTGCTGCAGTGTTCGCTGTCTTCGTCTTTGCTGTAGGAAGCCGCTACCGCCAGATAAACTCACGCCTTATGGCAAGTCATGCAGGCAAGAACTACCACCTGCGTGCATTGAAGACACGCAGTGCCGTCCGCTCTGTTGCGTACAAGGAATGGCGCGCTTTCTTAAGCTCCCTGAACTATCTTATAAACTGCGGCTTGGGACAGATTCTCTTAACTATTGTTTCCATTGCTGCCCTCATTTTCCCGGCAGAGCAGATTATCAACCTGCTCGCTCCCGGCGTTCCCGTCGATGATTCCTTGATTGCCGCAATAGCACCGTCAATTCCGTTCATCGTCTACTTCTTCCTCGGCATGATGACAACAACTGCAGTCAGTCCTTCGCTTGAGGGAAAGAACCTCTGGATTTTGAAGAGCCTTCCGATGGACGTGAAGACCATGTACCGCGGCAAAATGCTCTTCAACCTGTGGATTACGCTGCCGTTCATGGTTGTCGGAACTGTATGCCTCTGCATCTGTGCACATACGACGTTCCT
>JAZUFS010000184.1:0-17284 GCA_045640805.1 Treponemataceae bacterium | reverse complement strand
TGTTCATTGTTGCGACAATCTTGCCTTTGTAGTCGTCGATGCGGACATTTACGGTCAGGTCTTCCTTTGCATCAATGACGGCACTTACCTTTGTCGGGCTGATCATACCGAACTGGATGTATCTGAAGCCGACGGTCAGCTTGCTTGTAATGTCGACAATCGGGGATGATGCGCTGTCTGTCTTTTCGTAGACTGGCTTGATGTATGCGCCGCCCATGCCGCCGTTGTAGCCGCCCTTTGCGCCGCCCCACATGTGGACTGCGTATCCTGCTGAGATGATCTTGCGTGCATCAAGGCCGTTTACCTGAGCGCCCTGGCTTGTCATTTCAACCGGGCAGGATGCGACTGGCTCGCCGTCTTTGTATGTGATTTTTCCGATGAAGATTTTGCCGTTCTTGTCCATTGCGACGTCGACCGGCTCAATCATTGCCTGGCGTGAATACTCGTCGGTACCGATCTGGCGGTGGTAGAAGATGTACCACTGGCCGTTTACTTCCATGAGGGAACCGTGGTTGTTGCCCCAGCGGTATGTCATGCTGTTTGTGCCGTCTCCGTTCGGGATGACCTCGCCACCGTTGAAGCTGATGTCGCCGCCCATCTTGAAGCCGTCGAGCGGTGTGTCGCTGTACTTGTATGACAGGAAGCCGTTGCAGTCTTCGTAGACACCGTACTCAGGGCGGTGTGTGTAGTAGCGCTTTGAGTAAACGTAGACGTACTTGCCGAACAGTTTGCGTGGGGAAGATGCTTCGAAGAAGGCGTCGTTTTCATCCTGCATGTTGTCGTCCGGTGACCACTGGGTGACGCTGTGCTTGATTACGTTGTCACGGAGTGTCTCCTTCTTGATTGTCTTCATGTCGTCGTTCATCTCGGCGCAGAACTGATGGCAGAAGCCCCAATAAGCGTAGACGCGGCCGTCATCATCCACAAGGATGCCCGGGTCAAAGCCAAGCTCAGTCAGCTCGGGATTGGTGAACGGACCTGCAGGATCCTTGCTTGTTGCAACCATGATGCGTGAGCCTTTTGATTCGGCTGCATACATATAGAAAGTGTCGCCTTTCTGGACGACATCCGGCGCATAGAGGATGCCGCCGTCAGTTGCTGTGTAGCAGACGCCGTGACACTTCCAGTTTGTCAGGTCATCAATCGGGGCGCTCCAGACTACCTGGTCCGGACCGCAATATTCAGTCTTGAGCGTATCGTGTGAACCATACAGATACACGCGCTTTTCGCCCTTGTATTCAAAAACTCTCGGCTCTCCGTCAGGAACATGTTCCCACATCGGCATGTACGGATTAGCACCTTTAATATACTCTTTCATAAATATCCTCCTAGACCGCTGCAATAACGGCTGTCTATTTCGAGCGTTCTTTAAGTGTAGCATATTCCAAAACAGAAATAAAGAAAAATGGATGTGTTTATTTCAGTTTATCAAGATTGCGGACGAATTCGCTGGCAATCAGTTCCGCTTTTGACGCATAATCGCGCACGCGTCTTTCCTCGCCGGCGTGTTTTTTGATAAGGCCGATGTAGCCTTCTACAGCGCGCAGGGCTGGTCGGACGCGGTCAACGAATGCGGCTGTAGCGTTCTGAGATGCGTCAGTACCAGCCGTAGGGGTTGAGTCCTTCGAGGCAGTGCTGGTGGTGTCGGGGCCGCCAGAAGAGTTCAGTCCGAGAACAGTAAGGAAATATGTATCGTCAGGGAGTAGCAGCCCTGTTTCTGTGCAGTCACGGATAAGAGAAAGTGCGTTTTTATAGAAGGTAGTGAAAAGCCGGTATGCATCTCCTTTCGGGAGTGTTCCTGCCGTCTGTCCTTGCTTGATGAGGCTAGGGAGGGGTGTTTCACGGAATAACGCATCTGAGAGTGCGATAAAGCTGTCTGGTACATCGTGCGCCGTGTAGAGCATTGCGGTGAACGCGAACCGCCGCTTGTTGGAGCGCTGCTCTTTTTTGAGGGCGGCTACAAGAAAAAGCAGGGCAGCGCTCAGGTCGCTGGCGGAATCTCCTGCGGCGGGTGCTCCTGGTCCTGCACTTTCGTCCAGAAAGAATGATGCGGCGGGCGTTACTTTGAACGCGTCCTCAAGCAGTTTTTCCTTGCTCTCAAACCGCTGTGATACCAATCCCTGTGATACACCTGCCTCTGCAGCAATATCTGTCAGGGAAGCAGCAGTGAATCCTTTGCTGCCAAACTGATGTATTGCTGCCTGAACTATCTTCTCATCTGTGTCTATTCTGCGTTTGCCACGCGGTGTCAGTCGTGTACTCAAATTAATTAAATCCTTGTAATTAAGAATATTAAAAGTAATATAAGAAATAGTAATACTATAACTAGAGTATTACAAAAATTGCAAAAGCGCAACTGTTTTAAAGCAAAAAAAAGCCCGGAACAAATCCGGGCTTTCATAAGATTGCGGCGTACTGCTCAATGGGGAACAGCAGCTTTCATCAGTTATTTTGCGAAGAAGAGCTTTGAAAGTTCCATTGGCTCAATGTATTCGCCGTCTTTGTAGACGCGCATGTTGCCTGATGCAATTTCATCAATCAGCATGACTGAGCCGTCCGGTGCGTAGCCGAACTCGAACTTGATGTCGTACATATCAAGACCGCGTGTCTTCAGGTCATCAGCAACGATTTTTGTGATTGCCTGTGTCTGAGCCTTGATTGCATCGTACTGCTCTGCTGTCATGACGCCAAGGTCAACAAGACCGTCCTTTGTTACCAGAGGATCGCCCTTTGCATCGTTCTTGAAAGTCATTTCAACGTAAGCTGGAAGGTCAGCACCTTCAGCAATGTATTCACCATAGCGGCGGAAGAAACTTCCGACTGCCTTGTAGCGGCAGATTACTTCAAGGCCATGTCCGAAAACCTTGGCTGGAAGAACTTCCATTGTTGTATCATCAAGATTGGCTTTTACGAAATGGGTTTTGATTCCGGCTGCATTGATCTTCTTGAAATAGTATTCTGTCATGCGCAGGTT
Source organism: Treponemataceae bacterium (assembly GCA_045640805.1). GTDB lineage: Bacteria > Spirochaetota > Spirochaetia > Treponematales > Treponemataceae > Treponema_I. Next base: position 14,310 of record JAZUFS010000184.1, on the reverse strand, counting down.
TACGTCACCAACGCCTTCAATTGTTAATCCGACAGAGTTTTCGCCTGGGTCAAACTTACCGTCTTTTCCAGTACAGTCGTCCTTAAACTTCAGCAGATAATTGCCATTATCCAGGGCAAACACATCCTTTGTCTTACCTTTGTAAACCAGCTTTTTTTCCATAGTCCTCAAGTCCTCATCTTGAAAATTAGAATAATCGAAAACTGTTTCCTCGGGGGAAAATGATTTCCGATATCTGATAATAATGCTTTTAGGCCTCGGAATTCAATAATTTTTAAGTATTTTTAAAATTATTTTTCCATCAGCTGAATAATAGTGATACTATAAGAAGAAAAGTGAAATCCCTGTTATCCGGCTGTTATTTTTATGAAAAATCAGTATTGACAGTTTCAGTTTTTCATCTTTAAGTAAGTAAAAGGGGCAATAAAAATTGTTCCGGGGTATAAGATAATGAGTATTTTTGTTGATGAGAAGAAACGGATTTTCAAGCTTGATTCAAAAAAAACAAGTTATGTAATTTCCGTAGTTGATAAGGAAGGATTTGTCGGACACGCATATTACGGCGCGAAAATTGATGATGCGGATGTCACTTACATGCTCAAGACGGCTGATTATCCGTGGACACCGGAGCGCTTCAACAGAGAGCGTGTTCCTTTCATGGATTATTTTGCATTTGAATATGCCGGCCACGGTTGTGGTGATTTCCGGCCATCCTGTATCGAAATTAAGGATGCGCAGGGGGCTTCTGCGGTAAATCCTGTTTACAAATCATACAGAATCTACAAGGGAAAACCTGAGCTGGAAGGCGGTGCCGCAAAAGCAGGCATGCCGGCAGTATTTGCTGGTGAAGATGAATGCCAGACGCTCGAACTTATTCTTGAAGATAAGGCTGCCGGAGTTGAACTTTCGCTGTACTACACTGTTTTCGATGATCTCGATGCCATCGTAAAGAGTGCGTGTGTCAGAAATATTGGAAAGACGGACATTTTCCTCACAAAACTGATGTCATCAAGCGTGACTATTGAAAACGAGCCTGCCCTTGATGTAATCACGCTCCCGGGAGCATGGGCACGTGAACGTAATATTCAAAGGCAGAAGGTTACCTACGGTTCGTTCAGGATGGAATCACGCCGCGGAGTTTCAAGCAATCAGGAAAATCCGTTCATGGCAGTCGTTGAGCGGACGGCAACTCAGACAGCAGGTAATGTCTGGGGATTCAATCTCATTTACTCGGGAAATCATGAAATTGAAGCATATCTCAACGCCAATGACAGCCTTCGCGTGACGATGGGTATCGGGCGTGACGGTTTCTGCTGGAAACTTTCTGCAGGTGACAGTTTTGCGTCTCCGGAAGCAGCGCTCGTGTATTCGTCAGAGGGACTTGGCGGCATGAGCCGTACATACCACGACCTGTACCGCGGACACATTATCCGCAGTAAATACAAGTATATGGACAGGCCGGTCCTCCTAAACAGCTGGGAAGCCGCGTATTTCGACTTTGACACGGAGAAGCTTCTTGGAATTGCACGTGAGGCTGCTGCACGCAAGGTCGAGCTGTTCGTCCTTGACGACGGATGGTTTGGAAAACGTAACAACGACGACTGTTCACTCGGCGACTGGTATGCAAATGAAGAAAAGATGCCGGGCGGGCTTGAGCGCCTTGGAAAAGAAGTCCATAAAATGGGCATGAAGTTCGGCGTCTGGTTTGAGCCGGAGATGGTCAACCCGGATTCTGACCTTTACCGCGCGCACCCTGACTGGGCACTTCATGTGGAAGGCAGGACGATTTCAGAAAGCCGAAATCAGCTCGTGCTCGACTACAGCCGTAAGGAAGTCCGCGATTTTATTTATGGAATGATATCATCGCTCGTTCGTTCAGCGGGAATTGATTACATCAAGTGGGATATGAACCGCAATCTGACTGAGGTATGGAGTGCATCACTTCCGGCAGAGAGACAGGGCGAGGTGTTCCACCGGTATGTGCTCGGCGTTTATGACCTTATGGAACGCCTTGTAACTGATTTCCCGGATCTGCTGTTTGAAAACTGTTCTTCAGGCGGAGCCCGCTTTGATGCCGGCATGCTTTACTACAGCCCGCAGATCTGGTGCTCCGACGATACTGACGCGGTCGAGCGTCTTGCCGTCCAGGAAGGAACTGCACTTGTGTATCCGCTTTCGACGATGGGTGCTCACGTATCTGTGTGCCCTAACCACGTTACTGCACGGTCAACGCCGTTTGAGACACGCGCCATGGTTGCACTTGCCGGTACATTCGGGTATGAGCTTGACATCACAAAGCTTTCAGATGCTGACAAGAATGCAGTTCCACAGCAGATTGCGGCTTACCACCGGTTTGGCTCACTCATGCGTGAAGGCGATTACTACAGGCTGCTGTCCTACAATGAAAATAAACTCTGGGACAGCTGGATGGTTGTCGCAAAAGATAAATCAGCCGCGCTCGTTACTGTAATTCAGGTGCTTACCCAGCCATCGCGCAAGAGCAGGCGCCTCCGCTTCGACGGACTTGATCCTGAAAAGAAATACAGTATTGAAGTCGTGCAGCTTGATAAGGATACGCCGCTTCATGCCGGTGCTTCTGCAGATAAGGAAGAGTTTGCAGGAAGGACGTTCAGCGGATCAACGCTCATGAATGCCGGTGTCATGGTGCACCGTACATCAGGCGATTTCATGGGAACCATGTACTATCTGACAGCCAGATAGGTTAAAAAAATTAACCTCAGTTTAAGATTTTTAAGTGAAAATCGTTGACATATTTAAACTCAGGGGTTAAAGTTAACTAAATATTATTGATTTTGTAAGGTTCTAACATGAAAAAGGTCACTATTGAAACAGTCGCTCAAAGGGTTGGGGTTTCTGCTGCTACTGTTTCATACGCCCTGTCTGGAAAGAAAAAGATCAGTCCTGAAGTAAAGGCAAAAATATTTGAAGCAATAAAAGAACTTGATTACCGTCCAAGCATTACGGCGAGAAATCTTGCCAGCAATAAAAACTGGACCGTCGGACTTTTTGCGTCTCCGACAGGAAATATCCGGGAAGACTTCTTCTTCAACAACATTCTCGCAGGTGTTCTTGATACTCTGCATGACAGAAAATACCAGCTCATGCTCTACGCCGATTACCGTTCTGATATGAAGGAAAATAATCCTGATTTCAATTTTTCACAGCCGATAGATGGCGCTCTCGTCATGAATCCGAGGGTCAATGACTCAAATATAGAACAGTTGAAGGAGCGTGGAATTCCGTATGTCCTTATTGGAACTTCAGAGGATTTAAGTGTTTCCTATTTCGTCGACAGTGATATTGCTGCAGGTTATTATGCTGCAGTTAATCACCTTATTTCTAAGGGGCATAAGAGAATATATCTTCTTAACGGTTCAAAGGATTACAATCAGTCTGAAAAAAGACGCATCGGATATTTCCAGGCGATGATAGATAACGGCCTTGAGTATGATGAGAACTGCATCATGAATCTCAAGATGCTTGAGGATGAAGGTTATGCTGCAGTACTGAAGATTCTGGAGAAAGATCCGGCTTGTACGGCAGTCGTTACATTTAATGATACAATCGCGCTTGGTGTCATGAAGGCCTTGCGTGATAACCACATATCTGTTCCCGGACGCATGGCCGTCGTCAGTGCGGGTAACACCATGCTTACCAGAATTTTCTCGCCTACAATTACGAGTATAGATATGGCCCCATATTCAATAGGTGCGAAAGCAGCAGATCTGCTCATCGACGTCATTGAAAAGAAGAGGATGCAACCTTCTCATGAAATGCTGCAGACGTTCCTGGTTGAGCGTGAATCAAGCTGACCTGAAAAAATAAAAAGAAGTTATCAAAAACTGCTATAATTTTTGTTGACAAAACAAAAAAAGTGGTTTTATGATAAGTTAAACGGTTAACCTATTAAATTAAGCACAACGGTTTATCGCTTATATTAATTAAAAGGACGGTGCCTTAAGAAAAGGCCCGTTAGGAGGATCAAATGAAAAAATTAGTGTTGGTTCTTTGCGCACTCCTCATGCTGACCTGCGTATTTGCTGGCGGTAAGAAGGACACAAAGGCAGCTGCACCTGCAGCTGAAGCTCCAAAGGAAGTCACAATCACAATCTGGGACTTCAAGTGTGGTTCAGAGCCATCAAAATCAGCAATGGCAAAAATTGATGCACAGTTCGAGGCAGCAAATCCTGGAATCAAGATCAACCACGTAGCACAGCCAGATGGCGATAACTACTATCAGCTCGTCCGTGCTGCAATTCAGGCTGGTGAAGGTCCGGATATCGTCATGTTCCATGGTGGTGTTCAGGCTTATGAGTTCGATGATTTCACTCTGCCACTCGATAAGTACATTGCTTCATGGAGAAGTGAAATTGCTGAGGACAACTGGGCATTCTGTTCAGAGGGCGGCGACGGTTCAAAGCCGGTTCATATGGTTCCGCTCACAACTCAGGGATTTGGTATCTATACAAACAAGACACTGCTGAGACAGGCTGGCATTGATCCGGATAAGGTTCCGGCAACTGCAGAAGAATTCCTCGCAAACTGCAAGAAGCTTGCAGATGCAGGTATTGCTCCAATGGTTGGTGGTTTTGCAGATGCTCCATACACAATTGACTTCCTGTTCCGCTGTATCATCGCAAACATCTACGGCGACAAGGTTGCAGACAAGTCACTCCAGATTGCTGGAAACGCTCAGTTCAAGGAAGCTTGCGGTTATGTATACGAAATCATGACAAAGTACATCGACAATGAAGCTTCTTCAACAGCATACTTCACAGACGCAGGTGACAACTTCGCAGCTGGAAAGGGTGCAATGTTCGTAGGTCTTCTTTCAGACGTTAACAACTGGAAGGCATTCTGTGACGCTCTCGGTTCAGATAATGTAGGTTACTACCCAACCCTTAACTTCACAAATGCAACATACAAGAACCGCCAGGTTCTTCAGCCATGCGGAATTGGTTATTCAATCATGTCATGGTCAAAGAATCCTGATGCAGCAGCAAAGGTTCTCCAGGCATACGGTTCAGGCAATGGTCCTGCAATCTTCATGGCAGACACAGGTGCTCTCGGTGTAAACAAGAAGGCTGATGTAAAGAGCCTTGGTTACCCTGTACTGAACCAGATTCTGGGCTATGATTCATCACTTGATATCACAAATATCATGACAAACGAAGATGCTAACAGCAACTTCGACCGCTACTGCATGGAAGCTTTCGTAACATGCGAAATCACAATCGATGAGTTCATCGAAAAGATGCAGACAATCGTAGATAACGCACGCGCTTTCTAATTGATTAATATGGATGTCCGGTGTGTGCCCGGACATCCATTTTTTTGAGGAAATACTGTGAAAACAAAGATATTTAAAAAAAGCAGTGATTTTTATGAGCCGTATATTCTTATAGCTCCTCTGATCATTCTGCTTGCTGTATTCATTTTATATCCGGTCATTGCGAATCTTGTAATGAGTTTCTTCAAATGGAATGGAATCAAGAAAGCAGAGTTTATCGGTTTGCAGAATTACAGGGATATGTTCAAGGATCAGAAATTCTGGGCTTCCCTGAAAAATACGGGAGTCCTCATCCTGTACATTCCGCTCGGCGTCATCCTGCCGATTATCGTATCTGCAGTCCTGCGTGAAGGACTGAAGGGCTGGCCATTCTTCAGGGCTGCCTTATATCTTCCGAATATCCTGGGCTATGTCATTATGGGCAGTATCTGCGCTATTGTCTTCAAAAAGATTGGCCCTTTAAATAATGTTCTTTCATTCATCGGCATTGAGCCGGTTGACTGGCTTCTGAAATCAAAGTCTGCGTTGAACTCACTTGGTTTCGTGTACGGCGTCTGGCTCCGTCTGGGCTTCGGCTGTATCTTCTTCCTGGCTGCCATGTCAGGCATTGATGAGCAGCTGTATGATGCGGCGAAGATTGACGGCGCAAAGTGGTGGAAGACATTCTTCAATGTTACGATTCCTTCAATCCGCTTCTCAATTGAGTTCTGGGTTGTTCTTTCTTTCATCGAGGTTCTGGCCCGCGCGTTCAGTTTCATCTACACGTTCACCAATGGTGGACCGGGCTTTGCAACATTTACTCTTGAATACGGTATTTATACCAACGCTTTCGTAAGCTTCAAGATGGGTTATGCAAGTGCATGGGCAAGCGTTCTGTTTGTCTTCTGTGCCATCATAGCTATATTCCAGGTTCGCCTGATGAAGAAGGATGCAGAATGAAAAACCGCTACGATATTACAGTAAAAGCCTGCATGTATGTGTTTCTGGTAATCTGTGCCTTCATTGCGCTGTACCCGATCATCTTCTGCATTTACACAAGCTTTAAATCCCCGGCAGAGTATGTAACCAACAAGTACGGCCTGCCTTCGAAAATTACTTTCGAAAACTATAAGTATGTCTGGGAAAACGGCAACATGATGAAGTATTTTGCCAACACGATGCTTGTTATTCCGATTGCTCTTGTTGTCTATCTGTTCATCTGCATTTCCGCCGGATTTGCATTTGGCCGTCTGAACTTTCCGGGAAGGCTGCCTCTGTTCCTGACAGTCCTCTTCCTTATGATATTCCCGCAAATGCTGCTATCGATGCAGATATTCCAGATTGTCAAAGGAATGAAGCTGCTCAACAGTTACTTTGGCCTGATTCTCGTCTGGGTAGCATATTTCGCTCCGTTCGGTACGTACATCATGACGACGTACTATTCGACGGTTCCGGTTTCCCTGGTAGAATCTGCCCGCCTTGATGGTGCCGGTGTCTACAGAATGCTGTTCAGCATCATGGTGCCGGTTGCTAAGCCGATGATTGTCGTCATCACGATAATCGGAACGCAGTCCATGTGGAATGAGCTGCCGTTCTCAATGCTTCTCCTGCAGAATGCTGACATGCGTACACTGACGCATTCTCTGGGTATGTTGAAAGGCCAGTATGGTCTTAAAGATCCTGTTCTCATGGCCGCTATTCTTTGTACTGCCTCTGTGCCTATCCTGCTGTTCCTGTTCTTCCAGAAGCAGATAACCATGGGTGCTTATAGTGGCGCTGTCAAAGGTTAACCATCATGAAAAAGACTAACCGTTTTGTCTTTGATTTTCTTGATCAGGATGCGCCTGATGCCAGAAAAGACGTAATCTGGCGGGCCGGAACTCCCGGTTCCGTCATCACGGCTGATGGCGCAATCCATATATCAGTGCCTTTTGTCAGGCAGGAACTGAAGAACATGTTCCTGTTCCCTGCAGATGCTGCTTCTGTTGAAGGTGATGCTTCAGTCTGTACAAAAAAACGCGACGTGGTCGTGCGTGCATATGGCGATGAGATTATCCGCGTAACGGCTGCAGCTGACGGTGTGCTTCCCGATGACACTGCAAACCCGATGTTTGAGATGGACTCTTCAGTAAAGCAGACGCCTCTGTCTGCTGAAAAAACTGACACCGGCTGGAACATGCTTGATACGGACGGCAATGTCCGCTTCTGCATAAATGACCTGAATCCCGAACGTGAAATCTGGAGTACATTACAGCCGGAACCTCCTGCTTCGTTTGTCGCTTCCGCTTTCCCGAAGAAAGGGACTGAAGTACCTTTCGTGGGTTACGATGCCTTTTTTGCACATCAGTCTGAGTCGTACAGTCTGGGCTTTGTTGAGCGGGATGGGCAGACTGACCGCTGGCTGTATTCAATGAAATCATTCCCATCTGAGAAATATGCCGGAACTGGCGAACGGTTCGCATCCATGAACCTTGCCGGCCGTACGCTTGTCCTTGAGAATACTGACGGTCTTGGCAACAACAGCAACCGCTGCTACAAGAACGTTCCTTTCTATATATCAAGCAGGGGATACGGCGTTCTTGTCATGACGAGCGGACACGTAAGGTTTTCTCTCGCTGACATATCTACGCGGGCGGCACAGGGACTCATTGAAGATGATGTCCTTGACCTGTTTTTCATCGGTGGCGGAACACTTGAGCGCATCGTTTACAACTACCGCCGTCTGACTGGTTTCCCGTCTGACGTACCTGTATGGTCATACGGCACCTGGATGGCAAAGATGACCTACTTCTCAGCTGATGAGACACGCACTGTCGTTCAGAAAATGAGGGAAGGCGGTTTCCCGCTTGATGTCATCCACCTGGATACCGGATGGTTCGCAACTGACTGGAAGTGTGAGTGGACGTTCAGCAAAGAGCGTTTCCCTGACCCAGAAGGCTATCTGAAAGCGATGAAAGATGACGGCGTTAAGGTGTGTCTCTGGCAGCTGCCGAGCATTGCAAAGGGAACACGCTATTACGAAGAGGCGAAAGAAAAACGCTATTTTGCACCGCCTAAAGCAAAACTCGATGCGCTTGGCTCAAACTTCAGTGATGTTGAGTTTGACGGTAACATCGACTTCACAAATCCGGCTGCGGTAAAGTGGTATCAGGGTCTACTTGAAGGACTTCTGAACATGGGCGTTTCTGCCATAAAGACTGACTTTGGTGAAGTCATTGACCCCAATGCGGATTACCTGAATATTCCGTACAGAAAGCTGCATAACATGTATTCGCTTCTATACCAGAAAGCTGCGTTCGAAGCCACCCGCCGCATAAAAGGCGATAATGCCCTTATCTGGGCGCGCGCCGGCTGGATTGGCTGTCAGCGGTATCCGGTGCACTGGAGTGGTGACAGCGCCAGTTCGTGGGACGGAATGGCCGGCGCAATCCGCGGTGGACTGCATGCGGGTGTTTCTGGCTTCGGCTTCTGGAGCCACGACGTTCCGGGCTTCCACGGCGTTCCAAGCTTCATGAACAGCAAGCCGGATGACGATGTGTATGTGCGCTGGACCCAGTTTGGTGTATTCAGCTCACATCTGCGTTACCACGGTTCATATTCACGCGAGCCGTATGAGTACCCGGCAGTGGCGCACATTGTACGTGAATGGCTCAAACTGCGGTATGCGCTTATCCCGTATCTCGTTGAACAGGGAAAGAAGTGTACCGAATCGGGCTATCCGGTGCTGCGGGCGCTTATCTTCCATCATGAGAATGATCCGATGTGTTGGAATATCGACGATCAGTTCTACTTTGGCGACAGTTTCATGGTAGCTCCTGTCATGAACAGTGAAGGTATACGCGACGTTTATCTGCCTGAAGGTGACTGGATTGACTTCTGGACAGGCGAAAAACTTCATTCAGACGGACGCTGGCTAAAGAATCAGAAGTATCCGCTTGAAAAACTACCGGTTTACGTTAAGGCTGATTCAGCAATATCCGTATATCCTGAAACGGTTGACTGCACTGACCATATGGATATGTCAAAGGTGATTGCACTTACTTTTGACAGTTTATACAAGGGCTTTGCATCTTCGGTTTTGGGAAAATACATTCATTTATAGAGGAAAATGAAAATGAGCACAAAATTTGACAAGACAATGGAGTTCGGCATTCCTGCAATCGGTTTTGGCACGTTTGGAAGTGACCATGCTGATGCGGGCGTTGTCTCATCCTCCGTTGAACTTGCCCTGAAAGCTGGTTACCGCCACATCGACTGCGCTGCTGTTTACGGCAACGAGAAAGAGATTGGCGAGGTGCTGAGAAGGGCAATGGCTGGTGAAATCGAGGGACTTCCGGCATTGAAGCGGGAAGAGCTCTGGATTACGAGCAAACTCTGGAACGACAAGCATGCTCCGGGAGTCTGTACAGAAACGTTCAAGAAGTCTCTTTCTGACCTGGGACTTGAATATCTTGATCTGTATCTTGTTCACTGGCCGTTCCCTAACGCACACGAAGCACACTGTGATGTCACGAGCCGCGCGAAATCAGCACGCCCGTACATCCATGAGGAGTTCATGACACTCTGGCATGAACTTGAGAAGCTTGTAGATGAAGGTCTTGTAAAGCACCTTGGCGTCAGCAACATGACTAAGCCAAAACTTGAGCTGGTGCTCCGCGATGCACGGATTAAACCTTCATTCAACGAAATGGAGCTTCATCCTTCATTCCAGCAGAATGAATTTTACGATTACGTTAAGTCTCAGAATATCGGCATTATCGGCTACTGTCCGCTCGGCTCTCCAAACCGCCCGGAGCGCGATACAACAGCAGACGATGTTGTCGACATGCAGATGCCATCTATACAGGCTGCGGCAAAAGCACACAACTGCCACCCTGCGGCAATCTGCCTGAAATGGGCTCACCAGCGTGGTCATGTACCAATTCCGTTCTCAACAAAAGAGCGGAATATCGCAACAAACCTTGAGTGCATTATGAGCGACCCTCTTACCGATGGAGAGATGGCTGCCATTGCCGCAGACGACAGAAATTGCCGCCTTATAAAGGGACAGGTATTCCTGTGGGAAGGCTGCGGTGACAACTGGCACAAGCTGTGGGATGAAAACGGTATTATCGAGAAATAAGGAGATTAATTATGGAAGGTAAAATGAGAGGCGCAATGCTGCCAGGTGACAGCTCAGTCAAAATGATGGATTACGATATTCCAAAGCCAGGATATGGCCAGGTTCTCGTAAAGACAAAATGCTGTACAATCTGCGGTTCAGATATCCGCTGTATTTACCGCGAGCATGTTGGTAAGGGACCGGAAGGCTATCAGAACAAGATTGCCGGTCACGAACCATGCGGACAGATTGTTGAGGAAGGACCAGGACTGCGCCGTTTCAAGAAGGGCGACCGCGTCATCGTATACCATATTTCAGGATGCGGTGTCTGTCACGAATGCCGCCAGGGCTTCATGATTTCATGTACAAGCCCGATGCGCGCAGCTTACGGATGGCAGCGTGACGGTGGTATGGCAGAGTACATGCTCTGTGATGAAAAGGACCTCGTCGCACTTCCAGATTCAATGTCATATGCAGACGGTGCACAGGTTGCCTGCGGTTTCGGTACTGTATACGAAGCAATCGAGAAAATCGGCATTTCAGGTAACGACGCTGTTCTCGTAACAGGTCTCGGTCCTGTCGGTCTTGCTGCTCTTATGCTCTGCAAGGCAATGGGTGCAACAAAGCTCATCGGTATGGATACAAACGAAGAAAGAATCCGCATTGCAAAGGAAAAAGGTCTTGTAGACTACGCATTCCTTCCAAGTGATGATGTCGTAGACCAGATTAAGGCTGTAACAGGCGGAAATGGTGTTGAAAAGGCTATCGATGCATCTGCTGCTGATCCAGCACGTCAGGTTGCAATCCGCGCAACACGCAAGTGGGGTAAGATTGCATTTGTTGGCGAGGGCGGCACCGTCCACTTCAACCCATCCCCGGATATGCTCCATGACCAGAAGTCAATCTACGGTTCATGGGTTACATCAATCTGGAAGATGGAAGACCTGGTTGAGCACCTCGTCCGCTGGAACATCCATCCAGAGGATCTGATTACTCACCGCTTCCCACTCGACAAGGCTGATGAGGCATACGCACTCATGGCAAGCGGAAAGTGTGGAAAGGTAGCTGTCTGCTTCGACGAGGAACTGAAATAATGCTTAAGAACATACCTTCAATCATCAGCCCGGAGCTCCTCAAAATTCTGATGGAGATGGGCCACGGTGATGAAATCATCATTGCTGACGGCAACTTCCCGGGAGCCGCCCTTGCACAGCGCCTTGTCCGCCTTGACGGACATGCAGGCCCTGAAGTGCTTGAGGCTGTCCTGAAGCTGCTGCCGCTTGATAACTACGCCGACAACTTTGTCCTCATGGAAAAGATGGAATGCGACAAGGATATGGACATTCCTGTATGGAAGGAGTACGACCGCATTGCAAAGGCAGGCGATCCGCACTATGCAGGCATGACACATATCGACCGCTTCGAGTTCTATGAACGCACAAAGAAAGCGTATGCAGTAATCGCCACAAGCGAAACTGCCCAGTATGCAAACATCCTCCTGAAAAAAGGACTTGTTTTATAGAAAAAATTCTCCTCCTTAAATAGACTTATCACACGTGTCTGTTTTCTGCCCCGGCACCAAGCTCTTTCTCCCTTGAGTGGTTCCGGGGCAGTTTTTTATGGTATAATGGGGATATGAAAGAATTCCCAGAAATCACACGCCAGGACGGAGCTGCGTTCTGGTCACACACGTTTGATACATTTGATGCAACAGTATATGTTCCGTCTGCAAAGCCCGAGCTGCTTGCAGGACCGCTTAACTACGGCTTTTCTGCGCCGTATCTGCTCGTTTTCGCTGAGAAAAAGCTGAGCTATGACGAAGCCGCCGCCTTTGCGCGCGAAAAAGGCTTTGAAGAAATTGCTGCAAGCTTTGCCTCGAGCGTCGTGTTCATTTACCCGACGGCAGAAGGCGGCTGGAAGAACGCGTCACCCGCAATTTTATCTGAGATAATCACAAACTCACGCATTCACGAGTATTACGAAGACGGCGCCGTCAAAGCCGTGAACCGTTTTACGAAAACCATTGACGGCTACTTTATCCGCGGCGCAATCTTCAGAACGTGCCTGTACGGCTTTGGCGAGTCTGCGGACTATATCGCCCGAAACTGCCTGAACCACTTTGAAGGCGACGGCCTTTGGGGAAGGGCAGACCTGGCCCCGGTCACCGTTACACTGACTGGTCTTTCCGTTCTGCCGGTAATCGATGCGGATGATATTCCGGTCGTGTCATACGGCAATTCTGAAGCGGCTAATGAAATCCTGCGGGATAAGTGCACATACTTTATTGAACGCGACGAGCCTGCTTTCGTTGAAGACTGCATCGGCTTTGCAAAACAGTTCCGCCGCATGATCGGCCATCTTGATGTAGACCCTGACCTTGAAGCGGATGGACTTATCCGCGAGCCGTTTACGCTTGATGTGACGACGTCTCCTGACAACTGTGGGGATGACAAGGGCACTGCAAGGCATACGCTCGGCTGTTTCGCTTTTTATAACGATAGGCTTTTCGAAGCGGCAAAGGCTGCGGGGAAGAAAGTACCGCTCGTCCTCGGCTTTCACGGCGGCGGTGACAGCTGCTTCTTCTTCAGCACCATGGCCGGATGGGCGAAAATCTGCCACCGGCACGACTTCATGCTCGTAACGGTTGAGAATCACCTGAACAGCACGGCAACTGAAATGCTCGAGCTTATCGAGTACCTGAAAAAGACATATCCTGTTGATGAGACACGGATTTACGCAACCGGCCTTTCCATGGGCGGCTGCAAGACATGGGATTCCGTCCAGGAACACCCGGATGTACTTGCTGCCTGCGCCCCGATGGATGCGACGTTCGAAGTCGGCCTGAACCTGTACGGACAGCCGCTTACTGGCACCATCAATACATCCATTCCGGTACCGACATTCTACACAGGCGGCGAAGTGACTCCGCTTCCTGAACTGCCGTTCCAGGCGCAGAAATGCCTTGACCGCATGGGCTACATCCTGAAACTGAACGGAGCCTCAGCTGTGTATGATGTGAAGCTTGAAGATGCATCTAGCTGGAAGAACAAAATCTGGGGCATTAATGGCGACATCCGCTACACGTCATATGACAAGACACGCGACGCAACCCTGACATGCGAACTGTTCCGCCGCCCTGACGGAAAAATCTGGAACGTATTCGGAAGCATCAGCGGACAGGGACATGACTGCCGCGAACACACCTGCGAGCACGCCTGGCGCTACATGAGCCTCTTCAGCCGCAAAAAAGACGGCACGATTGTTGGCGGCGACGAAGCGGCCGTGCTTGCGGCGCTCGGGGAGTAAGTGCGGAAGAGAAAACAGCGAATTCTACGGATATATGGTGGTGTTTAAGCCAATTTGTCCGTGTGAGAGAAGTCTTTGGTGTATAAAAAAGCATCTGTCGCTTTAAACACGAATAAAAACAGACAATTATGTCCTTCTTTTTGAGTCATTTTAGCTGAAAACGATGCTGTTTCATCTGTTTTTTGGAAGTACGACGCCGAAAATCTGCTTCCTGGTAGTTTTTTCTGCCAGAGACTACGGACAAAGTTATCTTATTCAGTTAGTTTGTCCGCAGAAAAGCCGTTTTTCGCTGCCGGAAATCTATTTCCTGTAAATATGCACCTCGTACGCCGCGAGCGTGCCTGCGTTTTCACCGAACACGAGCTCGCCGGCATCAGCTGCGTACTCATATTTCCGCGGCTCGGCGCTGTGGTTCAGGACGAAGCTCCAGACAACGCCATCCTTTTCTTTTGACACGAACTCAACGTCGGTGGCGGGCATGCCTTGTATGCAGTCTTCTGCCTTCTTTTCACTACCGCTTTGTAAACAGAACGCGGTGCCTTGTGAGCGGATTTCTGCCTTATCTACGAACAGGCCGGCGAGTGCGCTCATGAAAGCGTCGTCAGGTTCGGTG
>JAZUFS010000183.1:0-2572 GCA_045640805.1 Treponemataceae bacterium | reverse complement strand
CCCACCTCGTACTCAAGGTCTTTCCTTGTAAGCGTCTTTGCATTCACTTCAAGGTGCTTGAAGCTTTCGCGGAGTGCCTTGATTGCGTCCTTCACGCCCTCGGTTTCCGTCGTCACCGCGTCGTCCACTGTCTCAAGGGTCTTCACGATGTTCTCAAGCATCGCTTCCTTTTCCTGGAAGTACGATGCTGCCTGCTTCTCATCGGTGAAACCGTCCGGCGTCATTTTCTTCATCCGGTCAATCTCACTTCTGAGCTGCATGATTCTCTCACTGCTCACTGTTTCCTCCCGCGTGTGTAGTAAAAGTGTTTTGCTTCTGGTGCCGGCTTTGCGGCCTCAGCCTTTTCCGTTTTCATCAGTGCCAGCGGGTTCGCCGGCACGTTGCAGATTGAAAACTCAAGGAGTTCCTGCTTTCTGAAGATAAGGTCAGCTTTCTCTTCAGGCTTCTCCCTGTGGTCCACAAACTCGATTTCCTTAACAAGGAAGCCGACGCTTCCGCTTCTGATCGAGCCGTACTTTACGCGCTGTCCGATGCTCCAGCCGAACTCGTCGAACTCCTTCCCGTTAAAGACAACCGTTCCGGATAAGTCTTCTCCTTTGTTCACGTCCTCTGCGTAACCGATTGCCGGGATGCTCGCGTCATGCGCCCAGAGAACTACAGGATTCATCTTGTAGTTCTCAAGTTCCCAGCCGTCAGGGTCCACGCGCTCAAGACAGCGGTCTACGTCGAAGCTTGAAAATGTCCATCTCCAGCTTTCCTTTCCGTCGTCCGTCTCTTCCTTTTTGAAGGGCACCATGCAGCGGATGAAAACCTCTTCGTTAAGTTTTCCGTCCTTGGTGCACTTGCTTTTAAGGAAGTCCAGGAGCACATTCCTGTCAGTTGCCGTGAATTCCTTATCCAGTGTCTTAACTGTAATCACTGAACTTTTTCCCTCCCATCAGATAGGCCTGTCCAATCCCGTATTCAAGTGCAATGATTATTGCCTCAATGCAGTTACTGGCACCCAGCTTTTTCTGTATCCGTGTGCGCATTGCAGAAAGGGTTCCTATGGCAAGGTGAAGCTCGTCACTCACCACCTTCAAAGGTTTTCCTGCAATCATCTGTTCAAGCACTTCCATTTCGCGGTTGGTGAACTTTCCGTTCAGTTCCGCGTTAAGTACGTGCTCGTTGTTTTCAATGGCAGCCGTTATCTCGTCTGTAAACGAAAGCTTTCCGTCAATCGTGCGCTTCAGGCTTTCAATGAGCTTCATCTCTTCCCCCCGGTCAATGATGACGCCCTTAATGCCTGCCCGGTACAATCTCAGCCCGAAAAACTTCTGGCAGTTGTGTTCACAGAAGCACAGAATGCGTAAGTTCGGCTTCAGCATGAAAAGTTTCTTAGCCTGTTCCTCAATTTCAAAACCGAGGGTCATTTTTCCAATGATGAGGATATCAACATCCTTTTCCAGAAGGATGTCTCCTGCTTCATTGAATGTATTTGCCTTCAGGGTCTCAATTGTCCTGAAAGCATTCTGTATTTCTCCTGAAATCCCGTCGTTAAGGATTTCAGATCCACTTGCAATCAAACACGTTACATGGTTTTCATCTCCCATTTTTGATAGTCTCCGATTTTATGCTCAAACTTTTTGTCTGACGTCAGCCACGCCCGCCGGTTTCCACCACGTATCTCCCCATTCTTTCTCAGGCAATCCTCTCTCTCTCAATACATCATTGATTGTCTTGAGTCCGGCCTGTATCTCCGCTATATCACGATTACTCTGTTCGTCCTCGCTCTCTTGAAGCTCGGGTATCATCGAAAGGTCAAAGTATCCTTTTTCCTTAAGGTGAAAGCGTCGGAAAAACTGCACCTCAACTATCTGCTCAAAGTTCTCAAGCAGGGGAATCAGTGTATATTTCCAGAACGCCGCATGCTGCTCCCTCGTGTCAGTTCCTGAAAGACTAGACCTCACATCCTGAATATTAGCCACCCGCGGCGGTATGCCGTATTTTGCGAGTATTGTGTACAGGTTCCATTTTTTAATGTCATAAAGCTTCATGACATCCGGGCTTAAGGTAAGCGGCTGATAGCTTGTCCCTTTCCCGATTACTGCGACTTTCCTTTTTGAACCGCGTCCATACTTTGCTTCCCATCTCTTTTCAATCTGGTCAGCCTCCTCATCACGTATGATCTGGTCCGTCTTAAGAAGTCCCTTGGGTATTCCTCCTTCCTTCAAAAGGTCAGAGTTTGCCTTGCCTGCAAGAATGTCCTGTTCAATTTCCATGCCAAGACTTACGAGCGGGCAGACGCCTCTGTATTGGTTCCAGGGATTCCACTCTCTGAAGTGCACTATTTCATCAGGCAGGATGGTGAAACTCTCTCCGTCACTTCCTGAATAAATCCATCGTGTTACCGTTCCGTCGTTAATCAGCGCGCTCATGTGGCGCGGATTAAGCACGTATATCTCAGTCGGAAGGCCCGCGCTGTATTCCTCTCCGAAATACCAGAAGGCTTCACCTTCAAGGCTCCACCACGCCGCTGTCTCCTTCCATAAGTCAAAGCAGGTCATTCTGGGGTTAGGTTCCCTGAAAAGCT
>JAZUFS010000182.1:0-6983 GCA_045640805.1 Treponemataceae bacterium | reverse complement strand
GGTTCAGAATCGCTGCTTGAAAAAACTGAGTGGCAGTACGACGATGAAAACCGCGTTACTGTGAAAATACATGAAACGGCGGGCGATGCAAAAAGTACGGACCGCTCGGAGTATACGTATACGGATAAAGCTTCTGTTCCGGATTTGATGTACTACGAAAATGATGTGCTCGTAGAAAAAATGGAGTACGTGGCAGAAGGAAGCTACTACGACAGCCTCTACTTTGACGGTATGGAAATCAGGACAATGTGGACTGATGGCGTTAAGACCGAGGAAGTCTATTATCTTGATGGAAAGGAAATCAAAAGGAAGTCAATGTGAAAAAGAACAATGCCTTTAACTGGATTCCTTTTGTCTCAGGCAGATTTGCCAGGGTAGACCGTCAGGGCAGGACGGCCGTTACGGGTACGCTTGCCTCGCTCGGTATCGGTTTTGGAGTTGCAGCCCTCATCATCATAATCTCAGTCATGAACGGTTTTCAGATGACATATATCGACAGCATCATGGAAATTAGTTCATTTCATGTCAGGGCGACACAGCCAGTCCCTGTTGAATCAGAATCTGTCATGGAAAAACTTTCGGCTGTACCTGGTGTGCGTTCTGTCACTGAAATGTATGAAGCTCAGGGACTTATCGCCGGGAAAAATGGCCGTCAGTCGCCGGGCCTTCTTCGCGGTGTGCCTGAGAGTATATGTGAGACTGACGATGGTTTCAGGGAACAGGTTACCATGGTTACCGGTGAGTTTGACCTTTCTGGAAAGAATACCGTCATCCTTGGAAATACACTTGCCCGTAAGCTTGGTGTCCACTATGGGGATGAGATAACACTCTTCGCTCTTTCAGGAGGAGCAGAAACCGCACTTTTTGATGCAGACCGTACGCTCACTGTTATGGGAACGTTCTCATCCGGGTACTCGGACATCAATTCGACTTTTGCGTTTGTTTCACTGGAAACCGCTGCCTCAATGCTGGGAAGCGCCGCGCCGTTTTTCGGCATAAAACTCAAGGACTCAAACGCGGACCAGAAGGTAATCCCTTCACTGCAGAAAGCCGTACCGGAACTTGAATATGAGTCCTGGCGCAGTTACAACAGGTCATTTTTCGGCGCACTTCGGGTGGAAAAGAACATCCTCATGATGATGTCCTTCCTCATATTCGTTGTCGTCGGCGTGAATATCTTCAACTCAATGAGACGCATGGTGTACGAACGCCATGAGGAGATTGCCGTCCTGTCATCGTTCGGGGCGTCACGTAAGAACATTCAGCTTGTGTTCATGTCGCAGGGGCTTGCAACGGGCCTTAAGGGCGCAATTCCCGGTCTTCTTATCGGCCTGCTCATAAGCGTCAACATGGATTCAGTATTCTCCATGTTCTCAAATGTGCTTTTCTACATTCAGTATTTCTTTACAATGCTTGTAAATCCCGAAAACTCTTACCTGGTACGGGCTTCAAGTATATATCTGTACTACGCACGCATATCAGCACGTGTCGTTTTCTCAGAAGCAGCCGCCATCACTCTTTTTGGCGTGCTCGCAGCTCTGTTTGCCTCGTGGATGGCGAGCAGGAATGTCCTGAAACTTTCTGTTGCGGAGGTTCTTCATGATGAATGAAACTGATGATTCACGTGTGTCCGGCTCTTCATGCGTCCGGATCCGTGGTCTTGATAAAACGTTTACCGGTGCAGGTAAGCCGCTGACCATCCTCTCCAATCTTCAAATGGATGTGGAGAAGGGTAGCCGTGTTATCATCCTCGGGGCAAGTGGAAGTGGCAAGAGTACGCTGCTGAACATAATCGGCGGGCTCGAAAAGCCGACAGCAGGCACTATTGAGGCGGGGCCTTACACCGTGTCATCGCTTACCGAAAAGCAGCTCACGGAGTACCGCTCATCCTATCTGGGCCTCATTTTCCAGTTCCATTACCTCCTGAAAGATTTTTCCGCACTTGAGAACGTGTATCTTCCGGCTCTTATTGCCGGCATGGCGAAAAAGGACGCGGAAGAGCGTGCACATCAGCTGCTTGTTGACGTAGGGCTTGAAGACCGCATGGCTCATCTGCCGTCGCAGCTTTCCGGCGGTGAACGTCAGCGGGCGGCTGTTGCCCGTGCCCTCATAAATGACCCGGAACTTATTCTCGCGGACGAACCTACGGGAAATCTTGACCCGGAAAATGCAGCGCTCATTTCAGACCTGCTTTTCAATGTAGTAGAGAAATACGGAAAGACGCTCATCATGGTAACGCATGATATGAATCTTGCTAAAAAGGGCGATGTATGCTTCTCCATCGTGAACGGAGGACTCGTCCGTCAATGACCTTCAGATCGGTGCTGCTTCTGACTTCAAGAATCCTCAAACCGAAAGAATCGGCAGTGTCACATGCCCGCCGCAGTCTGCTCGGTGCGGTGATCTGCATTGCGCTCAGCATGATTCCGCTTGTTGTCGTTCTTGTCGTGTCAGACGGTATGATTGAAGGTATTACCGGCCGCATTGTCGGGCTCTCAAGTTACCACGCACAGATTGCGCAGGACAGGACATTCCAGTCAGCTGAAAAGAATCTTGAGGTTCTAGAGTCAATTGCCGCGGAAGTCCGTGACGTGGAAGGTGTTACCGGCACATTTATTGAACGCCAGGGTTCTGCCCTTGCTGCAGGAAAAGGCGGCAGGAGCGGAGCTGTGGTGCGTGCTGTTGAGGAACGCTTTTTCACGGAAAGTTCTGCCTTTACGCAGTACGTCGAGATTGTAGACGGGGAGGCGGCGTTCCCTGACAAGACAAGCGCTGTCATTGGAAAAAAGATTGCGGAACTGCTTGATATAAAACCCGGAGACACAATCAGGCTCATCTCGGCAAAAACAACGGAAACAGGTTCTGTCCTTCCTAAGGTCAGTTCATTTACGGTAAGCGGTATCGTTTCAAGCGGCTACCAGGAGATTGATGCATTGTGGGTGTTCATTCCGCTGGAGACCGGGTTCCCGTATCTTGCCTCATCCGCTTCGACAATAAGCGTTGGTATTGAAACGACAGACCCGTTCGATTCTTCTTTTGAGACAGTTGCCCGGAATCTTGAAGAAATGACGAGTGACGGTTTCATGTTCTTCCGCTGGTCAGAACTTAACAGCGCGCAATACGAGAATTTCGCATCAACCCGTGTCATGCTTCTTTTCGTCATGTTCCTCATTGTGCTTGTTGCTTCAGTCAACATCTCATCCGCCCTCGTCATGCTCGTGCTTGAGCGCAGGAAAGAAATTGCCATCCTGAAAAGTCTTGGGGCTTCCGGTGCGGGCATTTCCGGTGTGTATATCCTGACAGGAGCTGCTGCGGGCCTTGTGGGTACGGTTGCCGGCATTATTCCCGGCGTCCTGTGTGCAGTAAACATTAATTCTATGATACAATGGATAGAGAAAGCCATTAACGGAATCGGCCGGCTGGTGTATACTGTGTTCTCCAAGACAGATTACACGGCGGTTCATCTTATGGACCCCGCTTACTATCTGGAAACAATACCGGTTACGGTTTCTGTAAAGGAACTTCTTGTCATTGCTGCGGGTACTGTAGTGCTTTCGGTCCTTGTCTCAGTCATTCCGGCTGTGCGTGCAGGAAAAGACAAGCCGCTCAATATATTGCGGAAGGTTTGATTGTAAGAAATGAAATGCGATATTTGTAAGTCAAAAGAAGCAACAATGTTCATTCAGCAGATACGCGGAGAGCAGACGGTGGAGCTGCATCTGTGTGCTGATTGTGCACGTGAACGCGGATTTGTCGTTAATAATGACCGGATGGAAATGACGTTCAAGAAATTCATTTCCAACTATGCAGAAAAACGCATCTGTACCGTCTGCGGCCAGAACCTTGATGACGTACGGAAACACCGCCGTTTAGGATGCCCGCAGTGTTACATTGAATTTGCAGATGATATCACCGGACTTTTTGCACGTAACGGATGGGAGAAACCGTATACTGGTTCACTGCCACTGCGTCTTGAGCAGTACCGTTCCGTGCTTGAAGACCGTGCCGTACTGCAGACAAAGCTTCAGGAATCGGTCAGCAACGAAGACTATGAGAAAGCCGCTGTGTACCGCGACCGTCTGAAAGAACTGGATGAGCATCATGACTGACATTTCTGACGGCGATTCCTGGTATCTTCAGCCCGGTGCAGATTCCGACGTAGTCCTTTCTACGCGAATCCGCCTTGCCCGTAACCTTGCAGATTTTCCGTTCCCCGAATTCCAGAAGGGCGATGATGCCCAGCGAGTGCAGACGCTTGTCTTTGACGCTTTTGCCCAGCTTGAGGATGCTGATGACTGGCAGCTTCTGGCGGTGCCCGGAATGGATAAGCTTGGACGTCAGCTTCTTTCTGAACGTTCCATCTTACCCACGGATTTGATTGATACGCCTGTGGGAGCTGTTGCCGTACGTACTGACGGCCGCATGAGCTGTACCATAAACCGTCGCGACCATCTTCATCTTTCTTCCGTCATGCCGGGCTTTGTTCCCGCAGACTGTCTTAATGCAATCCGCTCGTTTGACGGTATTCTTCAGAAAAATCTGAGCTTTGCCGGCAATAAGGAATTCGGCTATCTGACATCACGTATGAAAGATACAGGAACCGGTATGAAGATTTCCTGCCTGCTTCATCTTCCTTCTGTACATGAGCTTGGTCTTCAGGAAACGCTTTTCCGCTCACTTGTTGACACGGGATACGATGTCTACGCGTGTTTTGCGCCGGCAGGAACAGAAGTCACGTCACTTGGTGCCTGGTACAGAATTTCCACCAATCATTCTTTCCCCATGAGCGAGACAGACCAGCTTGCAGCCATTACAAGCGCAGGTCATAACATAATCGAGATTGAGCGTAAGTCACGTCAGGACCTTCTCATTACGAAACCGACCGTCATCCGTGACAGAGTGTACAGGGCTCTTGCCGCGGTCAAATTCAGCAAGTTCATTACTTTACGTGAAGGCGTTGAACTGATTTCAGCCCTCAAGTGGGGAATTGACCTTGGTCTTCTTGAAGGCATAAGCGACAGCCAGCTGTATTCGCTGCTCATCCGTATTCAGGGCGGACATCTGACGTTTGCCCTGCGCTCCGGTGATGTCGAGTTTGAAAAGGATGTAGTTACGCCTGATCAGAAAATAGCCCGCTTAAGGGCGCTGATCATGCAGGAAGACATGCTTGCACTTGAGCCGGTGGTCTGAACGGCCGATTATTAAGGTGGGGGAACATACATGATTAAAGGATTATCACCCAGAGCACAGAAACTTCTGTCATATTCAGCTCAAAAAATAGCGAAAAAATACAACAGCACACAACTTTTGCCGGAGCATGTACTTATCGCCATGCTTCAGAGTGCGGACGGACTCGGTTTTGAGGTTCTGTGCCAGCTTCATGTAAATCTTCTCATGTTCCAGTTAGCTCTTGAGTTTCCGCTTAAGGCAGTGGCAGCTCCTGCCGGAGAAATGCCGCCGGGAGACATTCCTCCGGGAAGGCGTTTCCGTACCATGCTTGATGTTGCTGCGGTGGAATCACGTTCCGCCCGCAAAAATTACATTGGAACAGAACACATCCTCATGGCCGCAATCCGCGAGGAAATGAGCGCCGCGTCACGTTTCTTCTCGGCAATTCCACTTACCGTAGCAGATGCACGCGCGGCTGCACTTCAGGCGGAAAAACGCGTGCCGTCGTCAGCACTGCTCGAAGGCACTCCTGCAGGCGGTCAGAAAAGTCCTGCAGGCGGACCGGGTGACCCGCGGAAGCAGCAGGAACAGCCGTCACTGCTTGCCGAGTTCAGTCGTGACCTGACAGCACAGGCCCGTGCAGGAGAATGCGACCCGGTGATCGGTCGCGAACGGGAAATTCAGCGCGTTATTCAGATTCTCTGCCGCAGAAGCAAGAACAACCCTGTTCTTGTAGGTGAACCGGGCGTCGGCAAGACAGCCATTGTTGAAGGACTTGCACAACGCATTATTTCCGAACAGGTGCCGCGCGATCTTGTGAACAAACGCCTGCTAGTCCTTGATTTAGGTCTCGTTATTGCGGGAACAAAATATCGCGGCGAGTTTGAAGAGCGCATAAAGGGCATCGTCAAGGAAATTGCCGGAAAGAAAGATATCATCCTGTTCATTGATGAGCTTCATACCCTTGTCGGTGCAGGAGGAGCTGAAGGCAGCATGGATGCATCAAATATGCTCAAGCCAGCTCTTTCACGCGGGGAACTTCAGTGCATCGGTGCGACGACTCTTAAGGAATACAGAAAGTACTTTGAGAAGGATGCTGCTCTTGAACGCCGTTTCCAGCAGGTCATGGTCACCGAGCCGGATGATGATGAAACGAAGGATATCCTTAACGGAATTGCTTCAAAGTACGAATCATATCATCACGTAAAATATGCGGACGGCGTCATTGATACTATCGTGCGTTTCAGCCGCCGTTACATAACTGACCGTTTCCTGCCGGATAAGGCAATTGATCTGCTCGATGAAGCCGGCGCCATGAAAAAGATTGCCGCTGACGAACGTCCTGCAGAACTCGCCGATCTTGAAAAGCAGATCATGCTGCTTACTGAAGAAAAGGCACTCATGGTAGAAAGCCAGAATTACGAACGTGCTGCTGCCGTACGTGATGAAGTGCGTATCCTGAAACTGCGGGCAGACGAATTGTGCAAGAATTGCCGTCCTGATGTAATTTCTGCAAAGAATACCGTTACCGTAGAAGATATCTGTCAGGTTGTAGCGACAATAACCGGCATTCCGATGGAACAGCTCGATACTGCTGAGTCAGAACGCCTTCTTCATATGGAGAACGAACTGCATCAGACCGTTATCGGGCAGGATGATGCCATAAAGCTCATCTCCTCTGCAGTGCGCCGTTCCCGTGCAGGTGTTTCCTCGTTCAAGCGTCCGCAGGGTTCATTCATTTTCCTGGGACCAACTGGTGTCGGAAAAACTCTGCTGGCAAAGACGCTCGCCAAGTTCCTGTTCGGCTCGGAAGA
>JAZUFS010000181.1:0-3364 GCA_045640805.1 Treponemataceae bacterium | reverse complement strand
TAGAAAACGTTTTCTGAGCGGCGGACGACAATGATTGGTCCGTCTACGGACTGAACGCCCCTGTATTCTATACCTTTCATAAGTCGACTACCTTGCGGTACAACCGCTCAATTGAAGAAAGCTGCTCGTTCATGTGAGCCTCAACAATGCCGATCTGATCAAGCTTGTCGTTAGGCACAGACGTCTTGATTCTGATTATTTCCTCGCGGACCGGCAGATCCGTAATGCGGATGAGCGGTGCTCCCATCTTGATGATGGCTGCTGCACGGCGATAGAACTCCATAATCAGCTGCAGGATGAGAATCTGCTTTTCAGGTACAGAGTATACGTCAACCTCGTCGAAGGCACTCTGCTGCAGGAAGCCGTTCTTTATCATCTCGGCGATGGTAAGCACAAGACGGTCTGCATCCGGAAGCGCATCAGGACCGATAAGACGGACAATCTGCTGAAGCCGCTGCTCGCGTTTCAGAAGATCGAGTGCTTCAAGGCGGACCCCGGCCCAGCGCGGGTCAAGGTTATCCCACCAGGTACGCACTTCGTCAGCGTATTCTGAATATGACTCAATCCAGCCGATGGCCGGGTAATGGCGTGCATTTGCAAGCTCCCTGTCCAATGCCCAGAAGCAGCGGATGAAGCGCTTTGTATGCTGGGTGACAGGCTCTGAGAAGTCGCCTCCAGGTGGCGAAACAGCACCGATGACGGAAACGCTTCCTTCCTGACCACAGAGAGCCGTTACGCGGCCTGCACGCTCGTAGAACTCAGCAAGGCGTGTCGGCAGATATGCCGGAAAGCCTTCTTCTGCAGGCATCTCTTCCATACGGCCTGAAAGCTCGCGGAGAGCCTCTGCCCAACGGCTTGTTGAGTCAGCCATGATTGCAACTGCCATACCCATATCGCGGTAGTATTCCGCGAGCGTAATGCCTGAATAAAGGGAAACTTCACGGGCAGCAACCGGCATGTTTGAAGTGTTCGCAATCAGTATGGTGCGCTCCATAAGGGAACGGCCGGTGCGCGGGTCTTTCAGTGCCGGGAACTCAGTGAGAACGTCGGTCATTTCGTTTCCACGCTCTCCACAGCCAATGTATACGATAAGGTCAGCATCGCACCACTTTGCAATGGCGTGCTGAGTCATTGTCTTTCCGGTTCCGAAACCGCCAGGAATTGCGGCCGTGCCGCCTTTTGAAAGCGGGAAGAACACGTCAATGACGCGCTGGCCTGTAATGAGAGGCTCTGTGACCGTAAGTTTTGCATTGTACGGACGCGGCTTACGGACAGGCCAGTACTGGGCAAGCTGAATTTCTTCACCAAGCTCGGTAACAGCAACCACTTCGTCAATGGTGTAGGCCCCGGCCGCTTTTACAGAAGCAAGCTTTTTGCCCTTTACCGTAGGCGGAACCATGATTTTGTGCAGGATGGAAGCTGTTTCCTGAACGGTACCGATCGGCATGCCAGGTTCGATTGCATCTCCCTCCTTAAGGACGGGAACAAAATCCCATTTTTTCTCTGTGTCGAGAGGCTCGGTACGCTCACCAGGCTTCAGGTACGCGCCCGCATTCTCAAACATTGAGGCAAGCGGACGCTGGATACCATCGTAAATGGTACCGACGAGGCCTGGACCAAGTCTGACTGAGAGAGGACGCTGGTGGCAGACGACAGACTCGCCGACATGCATTCCGGTGTCATCCTCGTAAACCTGCAATGTCGACATGCCCTCTTTCTGCCGGATGATTTCTCCGATGAGCTTTTTATCGCCGACGTCGACTACATCGTAAAGACCGCAGCTCTCAAGGCCTTCAGCATACACAATAGGGCCTGAAATGCGGGTAATCTTTCCTGTAACTTCACTCATTCCGGTAATCTCCCCGCAAACAGCGCAGTTACAAGCTCTTCACGCTGTGTATCTGCAATGCCATCAATGATTTCTGCAATGGTCAGACGGCATTTTACCGCCCGGTCATCGCTTTCAAGCACGCAGCCCTCAAAAGAGCCGCCTGCATCCTTAATGCAGCGGTCATCTGCCTTTTCGCAGGAAACGATGTTTTTCGCACCAAGACCTGCCTCAAGCAGCTTCTTCACTGCAGGTATATCAAATCCGCACACCTGTGCGTTGAATTTTCTGTCTTTAAGCACGGCTTTTTTCTGGTCAAGCAGCTTTTCAATCAGCTCAAGTTTCTGAGCAGGCTTAAGGGCTGCAAGATAAGCCGTACATGCATCATGGACTGCTGAATCTTCGTAAGATATGAGGAAACGCTGTTTCTCAAGCGGGATTGCGGCTTCCGAATCACGTGTTTTTGCAGCAAGCTTCTCATCATAAGAAGCCTTGCGTGCATCACGTCCGCTCTTGATGCGGTCGTCTACATCGGCCATCATCTTTGCGCATTCGTCGTCTGCATCCTTCAGGATACGCTCAGCTTTTCTGCGGGCATCTTCCTGAATTTCCTTATCGAGTATTTCAGTAGAACGAAGCTCTTCCATACGCTAATACCACATTACTAAAAGTGAACTGCCACTGACAGTTACACACTGATACCAACTGCTTCGCGGATTGATTCCGTGAGCGTTTTCCTGCCGGACAAATGCCCGCCAAGACCGGGGACTTCTACAACAAGCGGATACTGCCCTTCCATCTGCCATTCAGTGACTTCTTCATCGAGCATACTCGACACTTCTTCAGTCAGAATGAGGACTTTAGGACGCTGATCAACGGGAAGTACTGCAGTAGTTTCACCTGCAGTAAGGCGTCCCTGGCCGGTTACCCTGTTGAAAGCGTTAAGGGCTTCGTCGCGGTTCATGGCGACAGCGCCCTCAACTCCTACAAGGCCGAACGCGAGGACAATTTCCCGTTCACCTATCACAAAATATTGCAAAGAAGTCTCCGCATTACATGATGATCATCAGCAGGGCTACAAGGAAGCCCCACAGACAGATACCTTCAGCAAGACCAAGGAACGGAAGTGCCTTACCTGAAAGTTCGGCATTCTCACTCATTGCGCCCATTGCTGCGGCACCAATCTTACCTACAGCCATACCACCTGCGATACAGGCGACACCGACAGCAACAGCTGCTGCAATGTACTTTGCAACACTTGCTGTGTCAGCAGTTCCCTCACCTTCTGCGTAAACACCTGTTACGGCAAAAAGCATCAAAAGGACGGCGATGATAATTGTTCTGCGTTTCATATACTACTCCTCTTAGTAGGTTAATTAAGTTGTTATTTTGCTTTATAGACGAACTTGAACGGAACGAATTCCTTTCCAGTCTCTGTAAAGAACTTCGAGAAAAACTCGTAATATTGCAGACGGATGACCTGTATTGCTACAATCATACCCTCGAGCACAATGATTATTGCGTTGCCGAAAATAC
>JAZUFS010000180.1:0-3397 GCA_045640805.1 Treponemataceae bacterium | reverse complement strand
CGACTTGAGCGAACGAAGTGAGCGAGAGGAACGCCCTGTTTTTTCTACAATCTGATTTTCTATCATTTAGCGTTCTGTTTAATCTCTTACCACATTTGATCTGCAGTAAATATAGAACAGTTCCTGCGAATATTTATATCCTTTTTCCATCTGAGGAAATGTTTTGTCAAACTCGTCAAAGCCAGTACCGTCGTATCCGTGAGCAGGACTTTCTACGTATTTCCACGTTTTTCCGACGAGGGCATTTTCATCCAAAACTTTTACCATAAGCGAAACAGGATACACGCCTTCTTCAATGCACACGTTGTATCGTTTGCAGTTTTTAAAACCGTAGCACGCATAATTTTCAGGATTTCCCCAGATTGAAACCGTGTCGTATCCCATTTTTGCAGCAGCTTCCAAAGAATGATTCAGCAGTTTTCTTCCATAACCTTTTCTCTGATAATCAGGATCGATTGTAAACGGACCGAATGACAACACTTCTTTTTCAGTTCCGTCAGTTGCAACAAACTTTGCCTTTACATAAATGATGTTCACTGCATCCGGGAACGTACAGGTTCCAGAATGTTCTTTTTATTAATTCTTCTACAGTTCTGTAGTCTGCTGGTGTTTCGTTTCTGATGATCATTCTAACATTCCTCCAAAGCACAATCATTCAACAGGAAATCAAATACATTAAGCTTTTTATATCCATTCTCCAAAATTAAAAACGGGTCATTATCCATTGTAATCACAATCTTTTTGTATCCGTCATCTATTTTATAGAATGATGATATCTCCTGTTCTTTTTTATCCGGATCAGCAATAGTGTACGCCACCTGAATGTAAAAAGTGTCTTTGCTGTTTTTCGCAATAAAATCTATCTCTTTATTTTTATTTTTACCTATATCTACCATGTATCCGCGGCGAATCAATTCCTGGTAAACGATATTCTCTAATGTATGCGTTACTTCCAGCTGTCTGAACTGCAATTTACAGTTGCGAAGCCCGATATCCGAAATATAGTATTTGTTCAATGTCTTTAAATACTCTTTACCTTTGATATCGTATCTATATACTTTATAAAACAAAAAGGCTTCACATACATATTCCAGATAATTTCCTACAGTATCTGCTGTAATTGTTGTATAACCGTTTGATTTCAGAGTATCGGATATTTTTTTTGCACTGACTGTTGAACCGATATTAGAACAAAGAAAACTATATACGGCATCAAACAAATTAGGATTTCGAATTCCATACCTGTCAATTATGTCTTTAGTTGCAACGGTTTCTTCAAGCATTTTCAGATATTCAATTTTAGAATCATTGTCTGTTTCTGTTGCAGCATAAGGGAATCCGCCATACATCTGATATTCATTATACGCTTGCTGCTTATCACCGCCTTTAAAGCTGTAATATTCTGCAAACGACAACGGATAAACCTTTATTTCTATGCTTCGACCACGAAGTTTTGTACTTATATCCCCGGACAAAAGTTTAGAGTTTGAGCCTGTAATATAAACATCCATTCCCATATTCTTAAGGCTGTTTACTAAATCTTCAAAATCATTCACATACTGAATTTCATCAATCATCACATAATACTTTGCATTATCTGTAATTTTTGAAAGGAGATACTCGTATAGTTTCAGGGAATTTCTGAGTGGAGCATTTTCAATATTTTCCAGATTCACTTTTATAATATTGGCCTTACTAACTCCGCTTTGAATCAGATAATCTGTATATATGTCAAATAAAAGAACTGATTTGCCACAACGTCTGACACCTGTGATGACTTTGATTATGTCTTTATCCTTGTATTTTATCAGTTGATTTAAGTATGCCGGCCTTTCAATCATATAGTTCTCGTTCTAAGATGATTCCTGCTTTCTAAAGATAATTCTACTCGAAAAACTTTTCATTTTCAAGATTTTTTCGAGTTTTACTTTTTTGTATTTTCCTAACGGTACCCGTAACACTAAAATTCTCCTTCTGTACGGAAAAATAATGGGCCTTCTTCCCCACAATTCCAGACTGTTTCTATCATATTAAATCCTATAATAATATTTCTGTAATTCCTCTAATTGAATCAATCGTAAAATCTGGATGTTCTTCATCGTTCCGAATTTTCTGATACACAGCAAATGCCTGACGAACCCAGATTGTTTTCATTCCAAGTTTTTTTGCAGGAATAATATCGTTATCAAGTCTGTCACCAATCATTGCAGCATTTTCTGGTTTACATCCTGATTTTTCCAGGGCAATTTTGAAAATAGCTGAATCTGGTTTTGCAACTCTGGCTTCTGCAGACGCAACTACAACATCAAAATATTTTCCAATGCCCCAGTCGTCAATTCGTTTTTGAGTGCCTTCCACCTGATTTGCAATAATTCCAAGTTTATATTTCTGCGCCAGTTTTTCGAGCACAGCCGGCGTTTCCGGATAAAGTTTTTCAAGACTGCTATTCCAAGGCGGCAATGTAACTCCGTAAAATTTTGCCGCAGTAAAAACAGCAGTTGCACTTGTTTGTGCCATTTCGCAAACTTTTGCCATAAACTCATCGCGGTTTAGATTTTTTGCATTTATTGCATAATCGCAGCGAGATTTTAAAACATCAGTTTCATCAATTAAAGTTGAGCCAAGATCAAAAAATAACCAAGTAATTTTCATTGTTTCACCTCAATTTTCCAAACCAAAATGTTCAGCCAGTTTTGCAAGCATTTCATCTTTAGTATCGCGGCCATCATCTTCGCGGATGAGCGTGAAAAGGCCTGCGTTTGCGAACTCGTCGTAATGCGCTTTGCTGTTGATTAGTGCAAGGCCTTCACGGTAATTTTCCATAACTTGTTCAGGATTTTCACACGAATTGATTACACTTAAAATGTACTGCTTTTCGGGATCATCGCGGTCGAAAAAGCGTTCAACGCTCATGCTCTGCGGCGAAAGCATGACGGCAATGTGGTTGTAGTCGAAAAGCTCCTTGATGACATCGAGCGGCATATCCGTGTCGACAATGATTTTTCTGTCGGGCGCCATTCCCGAAAGCCGGATGAGCTCGGCAATCTCGAAGCCGGCGACCTCGCGCTGCACGTTGAAAACCCAGCGCTCATATTCTTCGGGACTCCGCTTTACGAAATTGCGGAAATCCTTCAGCTGCGGGATGTAGCACAAATCCTTCTGATATGCCGGGTCTGCCTCTTTGTCAGTGATGTCCGAGAAGTAGTTCTCGCCGCAGAAAATCATGTCGTATTTTTCGGCAAGCATTTTTACCATTGTGGATTTGCCCGCGTACGCAGTCCCGGTGATGATGTACACGTTGCGGAGGTAGTGGCGGAGAATGTTGTTTTCAATGAGCATGCTTGAACTCCTTCTGTCAGTATATCCGTATTTTGCGGAATGTGGGGTAAAGTTCTGG
>JAZUFS010000179.1:0-2347 GCA_045640805.1 Treponemataceae bacterium | reverse complement strand
TATCCCTCGTTCTGAAGGCAGAGCAGGCAGGCAGGATATCCGCCCTGTTTCTGGTTGCGTGCAGCAGCAATCGCTTTCGGGTCCTTCTCAGGCTTTGAAAGGTTTATCGTAATGTCAATGTCGCCGTACTCAATTGCGCTCTTCCACTTAAGGTCCTTGCAGATTCTGTAACGGCGGATGTAATCGGTGTTCTGGCTGAAGTCGTAGTACCAGTCAGTCGCTTCTTTCGGGCTCCTGGCGTAGCGCTCGCTGGACTTATTCCGGATGACGGTCGGCGGCGCTACAAGGCAACCCATGATTTTCGTGTCAAAAAGGTCGCGGTAGGCAATACCGTCATCAGCAAAAATGCCGTTTTCTCCAGCCCAATCCATCAGTTCGCCAAGGATCTTTTCAAGATCGGCAACCGGCGTTCTCGGGATGGCTGCAGCCTGCTCATAAGACTCAAAGCCGTCAAGCTTGAAAAGCTCGAGCAGCTTGTTCTGGGTATATATCACATCGGCTTTCTCAATAAGTCCCGTGGTGAGGCCGTAACCCACGAGCGCATTGATATTCTCGTAAATCGTCATGATGCTATTATAGGGATTTCCCCCTATCCTCGTCAATTGAGAAAAGAAAACGAAATTCTGTATAAAGATACATAAAGACGGCTTTTTCCTTGACTTTTTCGATAGGTTTATTCATAATTTTGTATAGATATTCGAAATCTACCACCATTGATTTCATCCGACTGGAGTACTTATGAAAGAGCGACTGACCCGACTTAAAATAATCCGCAAGCTGATCAAGACATACAGAATCGAAAGCCAGGAAGCCCTGCTCGGGTATCTGACCAAAGAGGGATTTGAGGTAACACAGGCTACCCTTTCCCGTGACCTCAAACTCCTTAAAGTCGGAAAGGTCTCCGATGGCCACAACGGATACGTCTACACACTGCCCGGTGAAGAAGACAGACAGGAATCTGAAATTTCCCTTGCCCAGGACTTCATGCGTGGCTATATTTCTATAGAGTGCTCAGGAAACCTTGCAGTCATCAAGACTTACTCAGGCTATGCCGATGTTGTCGCTCAGTCGATTGACTCAATGGGAATGGATGAAGTACTTGGTACCATCGCCGGCGGTGACAACTGCGTCTTTGCATGTCTCCGCGAAGGAGTCAACGGCGACCAGTTCCTGGATGCCCTGAAACTGAAAGTGCCGGAAATAGACGAATAACAGTACACATGAGCTGGCCTCCTGACCGGAGGCCATTTTTCACATATGGAGGAAAAACTAAATGCTTAATTGGGAAAATGCGGATGAGCACGAATCCTGGAAAAAACTTCTTTCCCTTAAAGGACAGGTATCTCTTAAAAAAGAACTTACTGCTGACAGAGTAAAGAAATACGCTGTAAAAGATGCAGAAGGTCTTGTCTACAATTACGCTGCAAAGCAGGTCAACGAGCAGATTCTTGGCGTTCTGCAGCAGCTTTCAGATGAAAGCCAGCTTACAGAAAAGTTTGAATCCCTGTATAACGGCGACACCATCAATACAGGAGAGAACCGCAAGGTCCTGCACCATCTGCTTCGCGGACAGCTTGGCAAGGATGTAGAGTACAACGGCAAGAATGCACGCACATTCTACGTAGAGCAGCAGAAGAAGATTGCAGACTTCGCGGATAAGGTTCACTCCGGAAAGATTACAAACGCAGCAGGCGAAAAATTCACGACAGTCGTTCAGATTGGTATCGGTGGTTCAGACCTCGGCCCACGCGCCATGTACATAGCACTTGAAAACTGGGCAAAGAAGAACGGATGTCTCAAGATGAACGCAAAGTTCATTTCAAACGTTGACCCTGACGACGGTGCCGCAGTTGTAGGTTCATGCGACCTTGCACATACACTGTTCATCCTCGTTTCAAAGTCTGGAACAACACAGGAAACACTCGCAAACGAGCTGTTCGTAAAGTCATTCATCCAGAAGGCAGGACTTGACCCGTCGAAGCACATGATTGCGGTCACTTCAGAGACAAGCCCGCTGGCAAACAACCCGGCATATCTCGCATCCTTCTACATTGACGACTACATTGGCGGACGTTTCTCATCAACTTCTGCAGTCGGTGGTGCCGTTCTGTCACTCGCATTCGGCGGCAAGGTGTTCAATGACTTCCTGAAGGGTGCACACGAAGAAGACAAACTCTGCAAAAACAAAGATATCCTCAAGAACCCGGCTCTGCTCGACGCACTCATCGGCGTATACGAGCGCAACGCACAGGGATATCCTTCAACGGCAATCCTTCCGTACAGCCAGGCACTGAGCCGCTTCCCGGCACACCTGCAGCAGGCTGACATGGAATCTAACGGAAAGCAC
>JAZUFS010000178.1:0-6540 GCA_045640805.1 Treponemataceae bacterium | reverse complement strand
ATAAAACTTTCTGCCAACCTGAAGGATGTACAGATTCTGATTGATGCGATGAAACTTATTTCTTTGTTAATCATTTTAATTCTTGTAGTTATCATCGTGGCAGGAGTTTCAAGTTCATTCCGTGTTATTGCTATGAAGCGTGTAAATGAAATCGGCATCTACAAGGCTATCGGCATGAAACGGACAGGCGTTCTTTCTGTATTGATGACAGAATCTGCATTGCTTGTTACATCTGGTTGTATGGCAGGTTTCTTGCTCAGTCTGGTGCTGAGTAACGCTATCCGTGTATTTAATTTCTCATTTATTCCTGCATTCGACATCTTCCTTAATAACGGTTCGTTGACTCCGATTGTGAACGGCTGGTATGTGCTTATTCTTTCTGCCGCCGTCATTGTAACGACACTTATTGCTGTGTTGTTTTCAGTGCGTAAATCTGTTACAATAACACCGTGTGAGGCTCTTGCCGTAACAGAATAAATATCAATGTGCCTGAGGAGTTATAAATGTCTGATATGGAAAATCAGGAAGCTGAAATATCATTAGTATCTATTTTCGCTTTGCTTTTTAAGAATATAAAGGTTTTTATCATTGCTTTTTTTATTGGTCTTGTTGTTTGTGGTGGATATAAAACAGTAACGGCTATTGTAAGTGAAAGAGCAGAAGGCGATGAAGAAAATACTGATGTAACTAAAGAAACATATGAGACACAATTACTTCAGTGGGAAATTGAAAAAGAGATTCAGGAAAAGAACCTGGTAGCAACTGAAAAACAGCGTGAACAGCAGTTCCTTTACAATGATACGGCACCAATCATGCAGATTGATGCTGATGCTGTTGTAAAAACAGTTGTTTCTTTTATGGTTTCGTCAGATGAAACATTCATTATTACTTCTTCCTCTGGTGACCGCGAAATGCCTTTGGCATATATGGCAGCTCAGAAGTATATTGATGACTGGAAAACGGTAGATATCGTCTCAATTGTTGATAATGGTATCACCGAAGATTCTTGGCTCAGAGAAGTAATTTATCTTAATACATCTGAAGTCAATCTTGTTGTTTCAGCAACAAAAATTACTGCTTCTGCTGTTGGCGTTTCCAATACTTCATATACTACATCATGTCCGCTTGTTTTGACAGTTTTCTCTTCAACTGCTGAAGAAGGTAATTATCTGAGCGATATTATTTCAGACTATATATTATCTATGAAAGATACTGTTGAACTTGAAAGTTTTGCACACACCATTAGCAAAACTCAGGTTAAGCAGACGTTGATAAAGGAATCAGCAATCACTTCTTATCAGATTCAGTGTGTGAAGAACACAAACACGCTTACTGAGCAGATGAAGAAACTTAAAGACGACATTAAGGCAAAGAAAAGTGAGGCCCCTTCTTCACCTAAAATGCAGATTATCAAAACTGCCATCATCGGAGCTATTGCTGCCGTCTTCCTTGCCTGCTTGTGGGTTTTCATTGCTTTTGCCGGAAAAATTTCTTCCTCTTTCGAGTTCGCCGACCGCACACGTTTCACCTATCTTGGCAGTTTCTTCAGAAAGCGTGCGCTGGGTGACCGTATTGCCGACAAGATTCTTAACGAGCGCATTTTTGCGTCTCAGGAAGATGCTGCTGCCTTCATTATGTCTAATGCCGGCACAGTACTGAAGTCAGGAGAGAAAGTTCTTGTCGCTTCTACCTTGTTCAAAACTGCTGACAGTGAAGAAGTTGCATATGTACTTGACTCCCTTAAGAAAGCCGGCTATCAGCCTGTGTTTGCCGGTGACACGGTAACGTCATCATCATTCATTGCAAATCTTAACGAGACTGACAGTGTCATCCTGCTTGAAAAGAGATGGGAGTCCCGCTGGCAGAATATTGAGACGGAATTGGGCGTCATCAGCCGCCTTGAAAAGAAAGTCTCTGGTTTCGTTCTTGCGTAAAAAACGGTTGGTGTCGTGATGAA
This sequence comes from Treponemataceae bacterium, assembly GCA_045640805.1. Classification (GTDB taxonomy): domain Bacteria; phylum Spirochaetota; class Spirochaetia; order Treponematales; family Treponemataceae; genus Treponema_I. Next base: position 4,583 of record JAZUFS010000178.1, on the reverse strand, counting down.
AAAAGTCGTTGCAATCATTTGTATTCTTCTTGCCACTTGCAGCCTTTGGGCACTGTCATCATCTGAACTTGATGCCCTGCTTAAAAAGGCAGAAGAGAGCACGTGCTTTTACGGGCTTGATTTCAGTGGTAATTATACTATCGTTCAGGACAAGCCGGGTCAGGGCAGGAACCTGACGGAAGCAATCCTGTACCGCCGTGATTCTGCCGGCAAATGGACGATTCTCGTGACAGGTCCGGCAAGCGAAAAGGGCAAGGGCTACCTGCTCTTTGACGGCAATATCTGGTTTTACGATCCTGCGGACGACCGTTTTACGTTTACCAACGCAAAAGATAAATTCCAGAACACTAATGCGACAAACTCAGACTTTGCGCCGCAGAAATACTACTCATCCTACACTATAGAAAGTGCACAGGATGTAATGCTCAGTAAACTTGACTGTGTCCTGTTCACACTTAAGGCAAAAGACGGTGTTGAAGTTGATTATCCTATGCTGAAAATCTGGGTTACCAAGAATGATGGTCTTGTACGTAAGAAGGAAGACTATTCACTGAGCGGCCAGAAACTCAGGACAACTGCAGTTCCGTCTTATCAGCTTGTGAAATCTAATGGGGTGACGTACTCAATTCCGGTCAGCATGGTTATTCAGGATAACCTTCGCGGTAAAAAAATCGGTGACACTGTTCAGTACGAGAAGACACAGATTACCATTAAGAACGTATCATTCGCAACGGTAAGCGACGCAGTTTACACAAAGTCATATCTACAAATGGTTGGTGCCCGGTAATGAAACGTGTCTTCCTGTTTCTTGTAGTAACGTTTCTTTTCATTCCATGCTTTGTATTTGCAGATGCGCCTTTACCCGACGAAGACACCGTCATCGACGAGTTCGACCTGCTTTTTGAGGACGCCGGTGAAGATATCGTTGTAGAGGAAGCAGAAGTCCCGACGTTTGATAACGTCAATGAATCTGCTCCTGTAGCAGGTGCAGAAGGTCAAGCAACAGTCATTATCCGTGAAGCAGCGTCTGCAATCAAATTTTCGGGCAGTTTTTCAAGCAATATCGGTATTGCCGCGACGTACAGCAACGGCACATTCGGTGCTGGCGGCGCACTTACCTTAAGTAATTCTTTCTACATGACTGTAAAGCCTGCGACAGACTTTACGCTGCATGCAACAGTATCTACGACTGAAAGCAGTGTGGCGTTGAATCTTTCATCCTTTTACTTTGACTATCTGTGGAAAAGCGTCTTCATATCCGCAGGCAAAAAGAGCCTTACGTGGGGCAATATCCGGCTGTTCAATACCGGTACGTATGGCACTGTGTACACGAACGTACTTTCAGGTTTTGGGCCGCTTGTCGCGCAGGTTCAGGTGCCGTTCCTTGGTAACTGGACGTTTGTAGGTGGTGCCGCGGCAACCCTTAACTGGGATCAGATGAAATATGCCGTTTCATATAACAATGTGCTCGGTAATACGAATATTGACTTGTATGGAACCTATGCAACCGGAAGTACCGCAGCAGGTCTTGAATTGAAGCGTACCATCGCCGGTTTCGATTTTTACGCTCAGGCAATAGGACGCCTTGAGGGTGGCTTCAAGAAAGCATACGGCACTACAGGCTTCTACCGTCTGTGGGAAACTGACGGTCCTGACTATGGCATAAACGCTGAGTATCAGTTTATTCATGACAGAACCGGCAGTGTACCTGAATATCATAAAATAGCCGTTGAGACAGGTGTAAAGCAGCTTGGAAAGAAGAAGAACTTCAAGATAGGTACCCAGTGGGGACACAATATTACTGACGGTACAGGTCTTGTTAACGTGGCGTTCCTGCTCGGTGGCATATTCCCGCACGCAAACTGGACAAATGCAATCAGTGTTACCTACGGAAGCGGCTTTTCCAACCCGAACATAACGCTGGGGTCAACAATATCCCTGAGCATCGATTACTAAAAAACTTCACTCCAGCACACGGCCGTCTGATATGTGAATTACTCTGCTTGCCATGTTCACAATCTTCTGGTCGTGCGTCGAAAATACGAAGGTCGTCTTCAGTTCCTTATTGAGTTTCTGCATTAATTCCAGAATCTGGTCGCCGTTCTTGCTGTCAAGGTTTGCGGTCGGTTCATCGGCGAGGATGATCGGGCATTTGGTGACAAGAGCACGGGCAATGGCGACACGCTGTCTCTGTCCGCCAGAAAGTTCTGACGGCTTATGTTTCTTCCAGTCAGTCAATCCGACAGTTTCTATGAGGTAATTGAGCCACTCAGTACGCTCTTTTTTGCTCATATTGTCTACAGCAGGAGAATTACCAAGAGTAAGTGGCATCTCGACGTTTTCATAGACGTTAAGAACCGGCACGAGGTTGAATGTCTGGAATACAAAGCCAATCAGGTTACGGCGAAGGTCTGTCAGACGTGAATCAAGACCAAGGGGGATGTGCTTCATTTTCTGAAGTGACACATCTTTGTAGATATCGAGTCCGTTCAGAATGATGGTGCCTTCTGTCGGAACGTCAATAAGGCCGATCATGTTGAGCAGCGTAGATTTTCCAGAGCCGGATGGACCTGAAATTGCGGCGAATTCGCCCTGTTCTATTGAAAAAGAGGCATTATCAACTGCCTTGACCTGAACTTTATCAAGCTGATAAATCTTGCTGACGTTAACTAATTCAATTAATGGCATAGAGAAATAATATACTAAACTTACTGTTTGGTAAACATTACATTGAATTTTCACGAAAATTGCAGTATAGTATATTCATGAAAAACGAAAAACGTAAGTTCATGAACAAGTCAGAATGTGACATTTTGAAATATCTTGATGCACATCCTTTTGTGAATCAGCGCTTGCTTGCTGAAGAGACTGACTGTTCTGTCGGTATCGTAAACAGATCGCTCCGGATGTTTCAGGAGTGCGGACTCATCAAATCTGATAAATCACTTACAGAAAAGGGCAGGGAACTGATAGACGGTTATTCGCCCAAGCGCGCAGTAATTCTTGCGGCAGGTTTTGGCATGAGAATGGTGCCAATCAACATGACGGTGCCAAAAGCACTGCTTGAAGTACGCGGTGAACCGCTTATCGAGCGGACTATAAAACACCTTCATGAAGCCGGAATTACCGAAATATATGTCGTAGCGGGTTTCATGATGGAAAAGCTTGAATACCTGATAGACGATTTCGGCGTAGAACTTATCATCAACAACGAATATGCGGTGAAGAACAACCTTCATTCGCTCTATCTTACCCGTGACCATCTTGAAAACGCGTACATCATTCCCTGTGACATATGGACAGAAGAAAATCCGTACTCTAAGGATGAACTTTACTCGTGGTATATGGTCGACGACAGAATCGGTCTTCATGGCTTTTACTGGACGAACAGGAAACAGGAGCTTATCCGGCTGCCGGATATAGTGCCGGGCTTTCACAAGGTAGGCATTGCATATATTGGACGTGATGAAGCTCCGCTGTTGAAGGAACGTCTTGAGAAACTCAATTCATATCCATCCTTTGATGGCAGAAACTGGGAAGAAGCACTTTTCGACAAAAAGCCTGTCCCCATGTATGCACGCAAAGTGACATCGGACGATTTTGCTGAAATCAATACGTATGAGCAGCTTCGTGAACTTGATTCCGGTTCCAATCATCTGAAAACAGACGCAATCAAGATTGCTGCCGATTCACTGAAAGTTTCTCCGTCTGAAATTACTGACATTGAGATGCTGAAAAAAGGAATGACAAATCGTTCGTTCCTGTTTTCCTGTCGTGACAGGCGCTACATCATGCGTATTCCGGGTGAGGGCACGGACCAGCTCATCAACAGGGTTGAGGAAGCATCCGTTTACAATGTTCTGGACGGAAAAAACATCTGTGACAATATCATGTACATGAATCCAGAAAACGGATATAAGATAACTGAGTTCATAGAAAACTCACGTGTCTGTAATCCATTTAATCCGCTGGATGTTCACGATTGCATGAAACGTCTGCGCGAGTTCCATAACCTGCGCCTGAAAGTAGAGCATACATTCGATATTTTCCAGAAAATTGACTTCTATGAATCGTTATGGGATGGGAAGCCATCCGTGTACCGTGATTACGGCCAGACAAAGCGCAATGTGCTTTCGTTAAAACCGTTCATTGACAAGCATGCAAAGGCGTATGCGCTTACACATATCGATGCGGTTCCTGACAATTTCCTGTTTTCAAACGAAAATCTCAAAAAGCAGATTCACCTTATCGACTGGGAGTATGCCGGCATGCAGGATCAGGATGTAGACCTTGCCATGTTCTGTATTTATGCCATGTACGACCGTAAGCACGTAGATAAGCTCATTGACGCATATTACACGGAAGGATGCCCCGATGATATCCGCGTGAAGATTTACTGTTACATTGCATGCTGCGGTCTATTGTGGAGCAACTGGTGCGAATATAAACGCAACCTGGGCGTCGATTTCGGGGAATACGCACTCCGCCAGTACCGCTATGCCAAGGAATATTTTGGCATTGTAAAGGATTGCCTTGAGAACGGTCTTGAAGGGGGAGGAAGATGAGCACGCATATGGTAAAAC
>JAZUFS010000177.1:0-6972 GCA_045640805.1 Treponemataceae bacterium | reverse complement strand
ATAAAAGACGCCACGGTCACCGCATTTGATGCAGATGCAGGCGGTAAATTCCTTGCAGCATATGTCACCGCAGATACTGAAGTTGACATAGAGGCCCTCAAGGCATTCATCCGCGCGGAAAAGCCTGCCTACATGGTACCTGCATTCATTACGCAGCTTGATGACATTCCGTATACGCAGAACGGCAAAGTGAACCGGCGGATGCTGCCAAAACCCGGACTTGATGCGCTTTCCGTACCTGGTGCCGGCACTGACGCGGGGCAGACGGCAGACGGGCTCAAGGCAGGTGGTGCACCTGGAACTGATGCTGAAAAGAAAGTAGCTGACATTGCAGCAGGTATCATCGGCATACATGACTTTGGCATAGATGCAGATCTTCAGGACTGCGGCCTTACCTCAATCGGGGTGCTGAAACTGAATATGCAGCTTTCAAAGGCGTTCGGCTGTCCGCTTTCAATACAAGACATCCGCGAAAACGGTACAGTGCGTTCTCTTGCACGCCTGCTGTCTGAAAAGGCAGAAAATGGGGCAGGAAACAGCAGTGCTGAAGGGGATGGTGATGAGTATCCGCTCATGCAGAATCAGATGGGCGTATTTGTCGAAATGCAGATGGAGCCTTCTTCGCTGAAATATAACATTCCGATGCTGGTCAGACTGTCAGAAAAAGTCGACATGGAAAGACTTCGGATGGCGATATTGAAGGCTATTAATGCTCATCCGTTCATACGCGCACGCATTAAGACTGAAAAAGACGGTACGGTAACGTCATATCTTTCTGATAAGGAGCCTGATGTTCCCGTAAAGCACGTTCAGCATATCCCTGAAGCGGATGAGCTTGTCGTGCCGTTCACGCTTTCCGACGGTCCGCTTTACCGCGCAGAGCTTTTCATTACAGAAGACGGTAACTACCTGTTCCTTGACTTCCATCACATCATCGGCGACGGAACCTCTGTCGCACTGTTCCTGAACAGCGTCAATGAAGCATACGGCGGTAAGGAACCTGAAAAAGAATCATTCACCGGCTTTGATGCATCCCTTCTTGAAAAGAACGCCCGTAAATCATCTGCTTACAAGGCAGCTTCTGACTATTGGGAAAAACTTCTTTCAGGAAACCCGACAGACTGTCTGCCAGCAAAATGTCCTGAAAAAACTGCCACGGAAGAAGTGCAGAAATATACGCACGCATTCTCATCCTCAAAAGAGGTACGCGCATTCTGTGACGGGAAGAAACTGTCATTGAACGCATTCTTCAACGCGGTATTCAGCTTTACGCTTGCCCGTTTCCTGCATGCAGATGACGTAGGTTACTGTACGGTCTATAACGGCAGAAACGATTCCCGCCTTGCAGAGTGCTTCTGCATGCTGGTAAAGACGCTTCCCGTAAGGTGCATGCTTCCAGATGCAGCTGATGAGGCCGCCGGTCAGATTCCGCATTTCATCTCATCCGTGCAGAAGCAGCTGTTTGAGTCAATGACACATGACATTGTTTCATTCGCCGAGCTGAACAGCAAGTACGGTGTAGCGGCAGATATCTTCTTCAACTATCAGGGTGACCTCTTTACGTTTGACTCAGTCGCCGGAGAATCTGCGGAAGTACAGACACTGACGGTGGATGACGCAAAAGCGCCTGTCTGCATTGATATTGTCCTTAATGACGGTATTTTCACGGCTGATGTCACCTACAGGACTGACTGCTATTGCACGGAATTCATTACATCCTTCATTGATGCGCTTGATACTGCCGCGACAGGATTTATCCGTGAGGAAAAACTTTCTGATGTGGGCCTGCTTTCAGAAAAAGGCATGCAGGTCTATGACAGAATCAACATGACAGATATGGAATGGCAGAAGGTGCCTGCTTATGCATTCATCGACAGGTACGCTGAAACGCTTGCAGATACAGTTGCCGTAAAGACACGGACTGCATCGCTTACATTCCGTGAACTTCGTGATGCTGCCGACATCATAGCCCGCGGTCTTGTGAAGAGGGGACTTCATCTTGATGAGCCGGTTGGTTTCATCTCTGAACGCAATGAATACATTCCGGCAGTAGAACTCGGCATCATGAAGGCGGGTGGTGCATTCATGAACATGCTGCCTTCGTATCCCGATGACCGCATTGACTACTCGCTCACAGACTCAGGTGCACGCTTTGTCATAACGTCACAGGAAATTCGTGATGCACGGCCGGATCTGTTCGCCGCAGCAAAACCGTACACGCCGGTTACGCTCGAGGAACTGCTTGCAGATGAAGAATGTGCCGTCCGTAACGGAGAAGCATCAATTACGCTTCCTGATGTCGGTCTGAACAATCTTGCGTATGTAATCTACACTTCAGGAAGTACGGGAAAGCCCAAAGGTGTCATGCTTGAACATCACAATCTGTCGTGCTATGACCAGACGAATGGACTTTGCCGGTTCATTGATGCGGGCTCAGCAATTTATTGCATGTCATCAATTTCATTCGACATGTCCGTAGGAGAAATATTCCATTCCCTCAGCCGCGGAAAGACAGTGTATATCGCGCAGGATGATGAAATCCATGATTTTGGCCTGATGCAGGAATCATGGAAGAAAAACAACATCGACATGGTAATCATGACGCCATCATTGGCGTGGAGCCTTCTTTCAGTGAAAGAGTTTGAGCCGCTGATAGCTGCACTGAAGTCGATAACGCTCGGCGCGGAAGCATTCCCGCCCGCACTCTATGCCAGACTCAGGGCACTGAACCCGGATATGCTCATCTTCAACGGATATGGTCCTACTGAGACGACTATTTCCTCGTCATGCAAGCTCCTGACATCAGGCGACAATATCACGATAGGAGCTCCCGGACCCAATATCCGCTACTACGTAGTTGATGACGCGAAGAAACTCCTGCCAGAGTACGCTGTCGGCGAGCTCGTCATTGCCGGCGAGACGGTCAGCCGCGGATACGTGAACCTGCCGGAGAAAACTGCAGAATCATTCATCAGCATGAAGGGCGGGCGTGCCTACCGCTCAGGAGATCTCGTACGGCTCAATCGTGACGGTGAGATAGAGTTCGGCGGAAGAAAGGACAATCAGGTGAAACTGCGTGGTTTCAGGATTGAGCTTGATGAGATAGAAGCCGTCATTCAGGAATTTGACGGCGTTTCCCAGTGTAAGGTAATCGTCCGCAATAACGGTAAGGATGATTATCTTGCCGCGTTCTTTACTGCCACGAAAGAAATTGATGTTGAATCTCTGACTGCTTTCATAAAGACAAAGCTTACGTATTACATGGTACCGCAGGTGTTCATGCAGCTGGAGAAAATGCCTGTGACGCCGAACGGCAAGCTTGACAGGAAAGCTTTGCCTGAAACAGTTGTCACGCAAAGGGAACGCGTAAGGAAAGCACCTAAGAAATCGCTTGAAGAGAAGATAGTTGACCTGATCAAGTCGACGCTCGGTATTGAAGAATGCTATGTAGATGACAACTTCTTTGAGATTGGTGGTTCATCCCTTTCTGCGTCAAAGGTCGTCATGCAGCTTAAATCTGAAGGATATAAAGCCGAGTATCAGGACATCTTTGACCATCAGACACCAGAGGAACTTGCCGCCTATCTTGAAGGTGCTTCTAAAACGGAAGATGCACTTCCTGAAAATGATGGACGAAATGACACTGATTCCACGTCAGAACCTGACAGTGAATCATGGCTTACCGAAGTCCTTTCCCACAATACCCGCACATTCAGTGACGAAGTAAAACGTGAACCGCTTGGTGACGTACTTCTGACAGGTTCTGCAGGCTTCCTTGGCTGCCATATCATGCATGCACTTCTGGAAAATGAAGAGGGCAAAATCATCTGTCTTCTCAGAAAGGGTAAGGGCGTGGATATTGAGACAAAGCTCAAGGCTGCGCTCGTCTATTACTTTGAGGACGATTTTGATTTGCTGTTTGGAAAGCGCATTCAGCTTGTGGAAGGTGACATAACGGATGAGGGCCTTGAAAAAGTGCTTGATGGCGTTCATGTCGATACCATCATAAACTGCGCGGCTTCCGTAAAGCACTACGCAAACGACAACAGCATAGAGTTTGTGAACGTGCATGGCGTTGAAAACCTGATAAATCTCGCAAAGTCACGAGATGCACGCCTCATACAGATTTCCACTACATCAGTACCGGGCGCACATACTGACGAATCGTACAGGAAAGGCGTCATCATGAGCGAGAACGACCTTTTTGTAATTGATGACATGAACAACCAGTACTGCCGCTCCAAATACCAGGCCGAGCTCAGAATGTTCCAGGCAATGAAGGACGGCATGCGCGGAAAGGTCATACGTGTAGGTAATCTCATGGGACGTCACTCCGACGGCGAGTTCCAGACGAACCTGCACACCAATGCGTTCCTGAACGGACTGCGCGGTTTCGTGTACATCGGAAAGTGCCCTGTAAGCCATGCAACAGACCCCATGAGTTTCTCTCCGGTTGACTGTACGGCAAAAGCAGTTGTCCTGCTCGCCGGCGTGAATGACATATTTACGGCATTCCACGCGGAAAGCCGTTTCCAGTTCGATGAGATGAAACTGATGGAGTCGGTGAACCGCTGCGGTCTGCCTGTGAAGGCGGTACCTGACAAAGAGTACTACGCAGATTTCTACCGCCTTATGGGAGACGCAGAAGCCAACGCAAAGGTAAGTGCACTCCTGACAAATGACCGGCCGGGCATGCACATGGTACGGTGCGACAACCAGTTTACCGCTGACATCCTCTACCGGCTCGGATTCTCGTGGCCGTTTATTGACGACAGCTATCTTGACCGGGTTATAATGAGTCTGAAAGGACTTGATTTCTTCAACCTGGGCTAAGGAGATTATATGACGATTGACATTGACAGAAAGGAAAACAGCCTTACCGTGAAACCCTGCGGCCGCCTTAATTCCGCGACCGGTCCTGAACTTGCAGAAGCTCTTGATACGAATTTCACGGATGACGTACAGCAGCTGACGATAGATTTCTCTGAAGTTGACTTCATCTCATCATTTGGAATCAGAATCATAATCTCAACATACAAGAAACTGAACGGACGCAAAATGAGCATAACAGGAGCAAATCCGTCTGTCCTTGAAGTCTTCAGGCTGACCGGACTCCTGGATGTATTGAAATGACGTCGTTCCCCGTCAGTTCTTTCTGAGGGTGAACAGATACTCGTTTACGTGAATCGGTCTGTTTTTAAGGTTGCGTGTGCCGCGGAACGTGTTGTACGTAAGTGCAGTCGTCTTTACCGTTCCATACCGGCCGAGCATGTCATTCATTTCATCAAAACTGATGAATCCTTCTGAGTTGTAGGAAACAATAATGTATTTTGCATCAAGCTGTCTGACAATCTGTTCCAGGGAAGAAAGCGCATACTGCTTCTTGTTGAACGCAGACCTGTTCCAGTTTGAAAGGATGCCTGAGACGCGGCTTACGGGGCAGTCAATTCTGTTGTTGAGGATAAGGTTCAGCATGAAATAGTTAGAACCATACGGATGCTGGTTGTATGGCGGGTCAAGATACGCAATGTCAATGTTGCCGAGCATTTCAGAAAGCATGACGGCATCTTCACGGAAAAGGTGAACATGACTGTCAAATCTGCTTAAGACCGGCTCAGGAATCGTAATCGGGCCCATGATGCGTGAAAGGGCGTTCCGTCCGCTTCCGCCGAAACAGCCGAGTCCTGTCTTTGCGTCCTTGTAAAATCCCTTGAAAACGCCGCTCGTGTTTGTGTGGATTGAAGCCTCTGTCAGAAGCGGTGCGAGAAAAAAGCGCCGCATGCTGCGGTCGGCGACGACATTTTCAATGAGGAAGCGGTACGTGTCGAGCCTGAGTGCGTTTTCGCGTGTATAGAATGCCCGTTCTCCCTTCTGGATGTGCTCATCGTCGCGGGGAGCATAATCGCGTGCAATAATGCCTTCTACGGGGCCGTCGCCATTCAGGCCGTCAGCCGCCTCAAAACGCGCGCGCATCTCACGGTCAATCTGCATCTTGTACGTGTCATATTTCGCCTTGTCAAAATCGTGCGCGTTGGCAAGGTAACATGAGTTAAGGACATACGAATACTGCTCAAGATCATTCGCAATGAGCACATCTGCGTGTTTCTTCATCATGCGGGCGGTAATTCCTGACCCGGAGAACAGGTCAAGGCAGGTGCAGCGTTCTTTCCCGAGTTCGCTTTTACACGCAATAATCTCCTTCTCAATATCGCCGATGAGCGCACGCTTGTTGCCTATGTAGGTAATTATCTGGGAGGTGAGGTAATCGGAGTTTTCTTGCATGACGGCAGTACTCATGGCTATATCGTACATGAAAAGAGGAATTCCGCCAATCCTGAAAAACTGTGGTATACTATGCGGTAATGAAAGTACTGATTGTTGAGGATGAAGTCAGAATCCGCGAGGGACTTGAAAAACTGACGCAGAAACTCAGCAGCGACTACGAGATTGTGGGAACTGCTGAAAACGGCGTACAGGGACTGAACCTCATCAGGGCAAAATGTCCTGACATTGTCATTACAGATATCCGCATGCCTGAGATGGACGGCCTTGAAATGATAACAAAGGCCATGGAAGAAAAATGTCCCATCAAGGTAATTGTCCTCAGCGCCTATTCTGAATTTGACTATGCCCGCCGTGCCATGAAACTCGGTGTCACGGAGTACCTTCTGAAACCACTTTCATACGGCGATTTTTCCCAGGCAATGAAGAACGTCACTGCGCAGGTAGAGGCCGAGAAAAAGAGGAAGCCCGCACAGATAGGTACGGTCAGTCAGATGTTCTCTGACATTTTGAACCGGCGGATTGAGCTGACTGATGAAATAAAGACATATCTGGCAAATACGTACGGTGTGGAAAACGACGGTTCTTTCATACTGATATGCATGTATCTTGGAAATGAGTATGCATCGGCGTGCAATCAGGCAAAGGGAAGTCGGAGGCCAAGCGGTCTTAGGAAGACAATACTCAGGA
>JAZUFS010000176.1:0-7764 GCA_045640805.1 Treponemataceae bacterium | reverse complement strand
CATTTTTTGTCTCAGCTTGTGCACTCAACATGCTCTTTCAGGCATTAGTGGCTTGAAAACGCTCCACGGTCTGTCAAAAGCCTGTAAAAACGCCGTAATGCAGTGCTTTGAACCGGACTAAGCGTACTTTCTTTTGCTTTTCAAAGTACTCGTGTCTTTTTCAATCTAACAGAATGGTTACCTAAAACGCTTTTCTCAAAAAAAGGCACCAGAAAAAGCAGGAATACCGTACAAGGCACAAAAAAAGCGTGCGCTCACAAAAGAACACACGCTTTTATTTACTTTGCGCTTCTCCAGCAGGCGACGAACTCAATCATGTACTGCTGGATGTCATTGAACCACGTTTTCTGGAACTCGCACGCAGGAACGCCGATGTAGCGGAAGTGCCAGCACTCCCAACGGAAACCGGTAATCGGCTCGTAGCCCTGTGGGAACGACAGGCTGAAACCGTACTCTGAAGCGTGCTTTGTAAGCCACTTACAGGCAGCAGTTTCTGCGTAATCGTCTTCTATTGAGCCAAAGTCTATCGCCGTACCAAGCTGATGCTGGCTTGTACCGGCACGCGCACTTTCACGCTCCGCCTCTTCAAGACCGTCGATGCGCACCCACTTCGCGAAAACCTGCTCCTGGTAAGAATATGAGCGGTACGTCGAACTTACAAGCAGAGAAAGGCCTTCCGTCTTTGCAGCTTTCGCCATGACAGTAAGCGCTTCCTCTACCGGCTTACGAAGACTCAAGTCGTTTCTGTTAATGGGGTATGCGCTATTTTTTACGAGTGGCACCAAATCCGCCGGCTCATAATCCGAGCCGATGAAATGCGTTTTATCAATGTAAACGAGATATCCTTCAGTGTCCGCAGCATCTACGGCTTTAATGTCTGAAATGAAAAGCGCCGGCGACGCAGTTATTTTCCTGCAGATATCGTCAACTTCAGTCTGATACTCTGCCGGGTGCGGAATTGCCTTGAAAGCAGCTACAGCCGCAGCAAGTCTTGCCTCGTCAGGAGACTGTTTCTGCGCGGCAAGAACTGCCGGCGCGGGTGCCTTGCTGTAAAGGCCTGTCTCTGACTCCGTGACAGTGACTTCCGGCTCAATTACGCTGACCGCATCTTCCGGCTGCCAGATTTTTTTTGCAGACGTAGAAGCTTCCGCCCGGGAACATCCCGTAACAGTAACTGCAATGACACAGACTGCAGACAGGAATAGAAGAGAAGAAAAAGCATTTTTTGCGCGCATACTGATTACAGGACCTCAGTTACAGAATGAATGATGTTGAACGTATCAGTAAAACCGGTGCTGTCGAGCGCCTTATATGCGGCGGAAGAAGGTCTCATGAGATACAGGGTGTATCCTGACTCTTCTGCATCGTTAAAAACGCCCATAATGACACCAAGCCCAGATGAATCAATGTCTGTAACTTCACTCAGATCAAGAACAAGATTATTTTCGCGGATATACGAGTATGATTTTGTCTTGAACTCACCAAACGTATATGAATTGATGATGCCGCTTAATTCGAGCAGCATGTAGTTTGCACCGCGTTTTTCGTTGATGCGCATTGTATCCATAACAGTTAATCCCCTTACTTATTTACTGATGCACTTAATTGCAATGATACTGACGTCATCATCAAGCTCTCTTGAAATAAAGTCGAGCTGTTCCTTGTGCAGGAACTGTACCATCTTGCTGGCAGGGAATCCGAGGTTTTCAATGATTGACCTCTGAATCCTGTCTTTTCCGAACATATCACCGCGAATTGACTTTGATTCAAGCAATCCGTCTGTACAGGTAAGCAGAATGTCGCCAGGGTTCATGACGACTTTCTTTACCTTGACCAGTTTCTCAATATTCCTGGCAAAACCTAAGATGCGGCCTTCTCCCTGAATTTCAATGGTGTTGTTGTACGCGTGGTTGTACAGGAACATTGCAGGAATACCGCAGTTAATGTAGTACAGCGTATTTTCAGAGAAATCTGCCAGGGCAAACATTCCCGAGAAATATGTTCCCTTAGGCAGGTTGTTGCGGATGAAACCGTTTACCTTCTGGACAAGCTGCTTAAAGTCAGATGTTTCGTTCAGGAACGTGCGGACAATAGACTTCAAGATGACGGTAGACATAGATGCGTTAATACCCCTACCGCTCATATCACCAAGGATAATCATGTATCTGTTTTCAGAAAGTCTGATGAAGTCAAGATATTCACCACCAAGGTTATGTGCAGCAACCGAAAGATAGCCGACATCAACCTTCGGGTTGTTGATGAAATCCATATTCTCCTGAATTGACTGGATAATCTGTCCAGACATCTGGATTTCACGGTTAACGGTACCGACAACAGACTCGTTAGCAATGTTTTTCAGGTAATAACCAATAAGGAAGAAGTGTGAGTACAGTCTCTGGAATACTTCAAAGTCGTAGTCCGTGTAGGCGTTACCAAGTCGCTTCTGGCCAATCAGGAATGCACCGAACACACGGCGTCCTTCATTAAGGATGATGATGGCTTCAGAACCTGTCGTATTGAACAGCGAAAGCAGTTCTTCGCGGGCAGGAGCAAGGTCATGCGAGTTTTCTGCATGGGTACGGAAGATAACATTCTGCTGGGCATTAAGCGCAGTATCGAAGATTTTACCTTCAAGCGGTATCCTTATAGACTTATCATGAGAACTGTACAGAGTTACAAGTTCTGTTTCACCAGATTCAATGAGCAGCTCAAGACTGAGGTTCTGGACGTTCTCCTTGAAAATATTCTCAAGTTTCTTTTCAATGTCTTCAAGTCCGTCTGTGAAGTCGATGGATGCCAGCTGCTCCTCAAAGTGGGAAGAGTAGTTTGTATCACGGGAACCCTGGACACGCTTCATGATTTTTGATGTCTGATAACTCAGAACAAGAAGACCGCCAGTCAGCAGAATATACACAAGCTGGAAAAGCGGCATGTTTGCCTTGCGGAGAGGCTGCAGCATTGCAAAACCTACACCGGCAATGATACTGGCAATGATATAGTTGAAGAAGATTGAAACTGCTGCGTTCTTGATTACCGTGAAGTCAACGAGAACGCCTCGTGACAGATCCCAGAAAATAAGGAAGATAACAAGAGCTATGACGTACGGGAACAGAAGGTCAAATGCAGGAGCAATCTGGTCTGTCATCTTACAGGTTGCGTACAGGGCAAATGCGCCTGCGGCAAGTACAATCAGAATTACGACTTCCTGCTGTTTGACAAGTCTGTTCTTGATACCTTCAAAGCGGAACATCATTGAAAGGAATGAAATTCCAGGCATCAGGATTGCAAACACGCCGATGTACAGCTGATACCAGGTAATCGGCAGATATTCCATCATGTCAGAAACTACTGTAACACCATTTTCAAGTGAAAGCGTAATGTCTGACACACGATAGAACATGATGTATACAGTGAAGACTTCAAATACAACTTTAATGGCTGTAGCAACAGCGCTGCGGCTTGGTTTAGGGAAGCGCAGTACCCAGAAAGAGAAAGCACAGCATGTCCATGCAAGAAGACAGAACATAAGTCTCATGAAGAACAGAACTGCCTGGGCATTAACCCAGAACGCGCAGAGGATTGCGACCGCCTCAACTGCAGTAACAATGGTAAGCAGCAGTGATGAGTGAATCAGCTGCTTGTAGGCTTCTGTCTCAAGCTGAATATCTGCAATTGATGAGAACGCTATCAGGAAGGCTACAAGAAGAACGATAAGAACAAAATAAACCATATCAGCCCTCCACCTTAACAGCCATCATCGTGACGTCATCACGAAGGCGCTTATCACCATTGTACGTAAGAACGAGGTCAACAATATCGTTTACGATATGGTGTGCTGATTTATAAGCACTGTTTTTGATTGTATCCATGTAGAGCTCTGTATCACCAAGCCCAACACCATCTTTATCCATAACTACAGAAACACCGACAGATGCCATGAGGATAAGGTCATCGCGGAACAGTTTCTGTTCTGCAGGCTGTATGTCATCCAGTTCAATAATACCGACGACAGAGCAGTTCGATGTCAGCGGCTTGATCTTGTATCCGTCAGGGGCACGGGTAACAATGATAGGATCTGACATTGAAGCATTGATGTATTTGATTGTCATCTTCTTTGTATCGATGATGCCGATGAAAAGTACGGTGTACTTATCCTGCAGGTGCATGCCTTTAATAGCCTGGTCAACTGCACGGACAACGCCCGGAAGGTCTTCCTTGTTTTCGATGATCTTTACGGTGTTCATCACCAAACCCATAACCAGAGCTGCAGCAAGTCCCTTACCGGAAACGTCACCAAGCATGACCAGCGTCTTGTCTTCATCCATTGGAAGGATGGTGTAGTAGTCACCGGAAACGTTGACCAGAGGACGGAAGTAAGCGTCTATATCAAGTCCCTTGATTTCAGGGATTTTCTGCGGCAAGAATGAACGCTGTGTCTGAGCGAGTGCATCCCATTCCTGAGACAGCGTTGAAATTTCTGTCAGTTCTGCAACTGTCTTTGAACGAGATTCAAAGCGGACGAACTCTTCAAGCAGCTGCTTGTAAATCTCACGGTCAAACTCGTGGGTATAGCGGCAGAACACATATAAGTGCTTTGTACCTGCTACCAGGAAGAAACCACGTGCATCACGCATACGGGAAACGACACCCAGTTCCTCATCAAGGAAGTAATATCCGTTTGCCCATGTTGCCGGGAAGTTCTGTTCAAGTTTGGTTGTTGTCTTTTCATCCGTTACGAGACGCTCGGTACTGTTGTAGATGACGTAGTTGCTTTCGCGGTCGACATACAGGATTGAGCAGTCTGCCCTGTCTTCAAGAACAGTCTGGACAACCTGAATGAAATCATCAACCGTATATGCGAAACGGAGTCTGTCAATAAACTCAGAAATGATACCGGTCTCATGAGTACGAAGTGTTTTCTCTTCGATTCTCTGAACGCCAACACGGTTTGCTACAACGTTGACAAGAAGCAGTAAACCGAAAACTACACCTGCTACGATACCGGCGAACAGCGGCGTTGATTCCGGAACCAGAAAAATGGTCAGGACAACGAAGCCGACACCTGCAACAAGGTTTGAGAAACACAAAAGTAATCGTCTTTGCGCTTTGAACATACTTTCCCCTGTATGGATAATGATAGAATTATACCATATTATCGGCAGACTTGAGGGAAATATTGAGGATAACTCGTGTTATAGCCGTGTTTTACTGGTTATTTCTGAGTTCAGACAGCGGCATGAGCTTCGGGCTGTCATTTTCGCCTTCTATGCGGGCAACTTCTTCAAGCAGTGACTTTGCTTTTGAAGACAGCCGTGAAGGAACCTGAACCAGCAGCTTGATGTACAGGTCACCTTTCCGTGAGCTTCCCTGGTACGGAACACCCTCGTCACGCAGACGGAGCATCTTTCCGTGCGGAGTCCCAGCGGGAATCTTGAGCTTTATCTTCCGGTCATCAAGTGTGGTGACATAAATTTCAGCGCCGAGAGCCGCCTGTGTTATGGAAATTGGTACAGCGCAGTAAAGGTCCTGGCCGCTCCGTTCAAAATAGTCGTGCGGTGCAACGTGCAGAATGACGATGAGATCACCTGCCGGACCACCATTGCGTCCTGCATCACCCTGCTTCGGGATATTGATGCGCTTTCCGTCATCAACGCCAGCGGGAATTGTGACGATGACTTTGCGGCGTTTGCTCTGAACACCGGTTCCGCCACACTTGCGGCATGGATTGTCAATGACAGAACCTGCACCCTGGCAACTTGGACATGTCTGAGCTACCGAGAAGAAACCTGCACTGCGGCGGACCTGACCCTGTCCCTGGCAGGTAGGACATGTCTTTCGGCTGGCACCATTTTCGCCGCCGGAACCGTGACATGCCTCACAGCTTTCATTGTGCTGGAAAGCAATTTCTGCTTTTGTTCCGTATACTGCGTCCTTGAAGGAAATTTCCAGGTCATAGCGCAGGCTTGCACCCTGGCCTGAACTTGAAGAAGAACGACCGCGGCTGCCTGAACCGCCACCGAAGAAATTCCCGAAAATATCGCCAAACCCGCCGAAGTCTCCGAAAATGTCGCTGAAATCGCGGAAAACATTTGAGTAGTCAGCCTGTCCGCCGGCACCCATTCCATCAAGACCTGCAAAACCGTACTGGTCATAAATCTGGCGTTTCTTTTCATCAGACAGGACTTCGTACGCTTCAGTTGCTTCCTTGAACTTATTTTCAGCTTCCTTATCTCCCGGGTTCTTATCCGGATGATACTGAATGGCGAGTTTGCGGTATCCTTTCTTTATTTCTTCTTTCGTAGCAGTCTTGGCAACACCAAGAACCTCGTAATAATCACGTTTTGCCATGATTGTAATTCCTTCTGTACGCGGACTTTAATGTATACGCGCGCAGTATATCAAAAAAAAGCCCGCATGTCACCGCATGCGGACTTTCGTCAGTTTCAGACGGACTTATTTGTCGTCATCAACAACTTCGTAGTCTACGTCGTCAGCCTTGCCCTTGTCAGGACCAGCGTTTCCGCCGTTGCCCATATCAGGACCAGCACCCTGAGCACCTGCTGCACCGCCCATATCCGGACCGGCACCAGTTGCACCCTGAGCACCCTGCTGCTTGTAGATTTCTTCAGCGAGCTTGTATGAAGCCTGCTTCAGTTCTTCTGTCTTGGCCTTGATTGCCTCGACATCGTCTCCTGTAAGAGCCTGCTTCAGGGCTGCGATTGCATCTTCAATCTTCTGCTTGTCACCGCCGCTGATCTTGTCGCCCATATCCTTGAGTGACTTTTCTGTAGCGTAGACCATTGAGTCAGCTTCGTTTCTGACATCAACCTTTTCGCGCTCTTTCTTGTCAGCCTCTGCATTTGCCTCAGCTTCCTTAACCATGCGGTCAATTTCGCTCTCGCTCAGGCCGCTTGAAGACTCAATGCGGATATGCTGCTCTTTACCTGTTCCCAGGTCTTTTGCAGAAACGTGAACGATGCCGTTTGCGTCGATATCGAAGGTAACTTCAATCTGTGGAACACCGCGTGGAGCTGCAGGAATACCTACCAGGTCGAAGCGTCCGAGCGTTCTGTTCTGGGCAGCCATTTCGCGCTCTCCCTGCAGTACGTGGATGGAAACTGCTGTCTGGCCATCTGCTGCTGTTGAGAAGATCTGGCTCTTGCGTGTTGGAATTGTTGTATTTCTTGGGATGAGCTTTGTGAAGACTGCACCCATTGTCTCAATACCGAGTGAAAGAGGAGTAACATCGAGGAGCAGAACGTCCTTAACGTCACCGCCGAGGATACCACCCTGGATAGCTGCACCGACTGCAACTGCTTCGTCAGGGTTAACTCCCTTTGAACCTTCCTTACCGAAGATTTCCTTTACAACCTGCATAACCTTTGGCATACGTGTTGAACCACCGACGAGCAGAACCTCGTCAATCTGGTCTGCTGTAATGTCAGCGTCTGCAAGTGCCTTGCGGCATGGCTCTTTTGTGCGCTCAAGCAGGTCTTCTGTCATCTGCTCGAACTTTGCACGTGTCAGTGACTTCTGCAGGTGCTTAGGACCTGTTGCATCAGCTGTGATGAACGGCAGGTTGATTTCTGTTGAAGACTGTGCTGAAAGGTCAATCTTTGCCTTTTCTGCAGCTTCGCGAAGGCGCTGGAGAGCCATGCGGTCGTTGCCAAGGTCAATGCCTGTCTCTGCCTTGAACTCATCGATGAGCCAGTTGATTATCTTTCTGTCGAAGTCATCACCACCAAGGTGTGTATCACCGTTTGT
>JAZUFS010000175.1:0-1695 GCA_045640805.1 Treponemataceae bacterium | reverse complement strand
CCTGAAGCTCGTCGCTTCTGAAAACTACTGCTCACTCGCAACACAGGCTGCTATGGGCAACCTCCTTACAGACAAGTACGCAGAAGGATATCCTGAGCACCGCTACTATGGCGGCTGCGTAAACGTCGACTCAGTTGAGAATACAGCTGCTCACGAAGCAGAAGCACTGTTCGGTGCAGATTACGCATACGTTCAGCCACATGCAGGCTGCGATGCAAACGTCGTTGCTTACTGGGCAATTCTTTCAGCAAAGGTAGAGACTCCAACTCTTGAAGAACTCGGAGTCAAATCACTGAACGACCTTACAGCAGAGCAGTTCGACATGCTCAGAAAGAGATTCGGCAACCAGAAGCTCATGGGTCTTGGTTACAGTTGCGGCGGTCACCTGACACACGGCTACAAGATGAACGTTTCAGCACGTATGTTTGAAAGCCATCCATACGGCGTTGACCCGGAAACAGGTCTTCTTGACTACGACGCAATCGAAAAGCAGGCTATGGAAGTAAAGCCACTCATCCTGCTCACCGGTTATTCAGCATATCCACGCAAAATCAACTTCCGCCGCTTCCGCGACATTGCAGACAAGTGCGGTGCAGTCCTCATGGTAGATATGGCACACTTCGCAGGTCTTGTTGCAGGTAAGGTTCTTACAGGCGATTACGATCCGGTAAAATGGGCAGATGTCGTTACATCAACAACACACAAGACACTTCGCGGACCACGCGGTGCAATCATCCTCTGCAAGGAAGCATTCGCTGACTACGTAAACAAGGGCTGTCCGATGGTTCTTGGCGGACCACTGCCACACGTAATGGCTGCAAAGGCAATTGCTTTCAAGGAAGCAAGTACACCGGAATATCAGAAGTACGCACATAATGTCGCTGACAACGCTGCTTACCTTGCAGAATGCTGCATGAAGAAGGGCATGAAGCTCCAGACAAACGGAACTGAAAACCACCTGATGCTGATCGACGTTTACACAACATACGGTCTTACAGGCAAGCAGGCTGAAGCTGCAATGTTCGAGTGCGGCGTTACACTCAACGCAAACGCACTGCCATACGACAAGATGGGCGCATGGTGGACAAGCGGCATCCGCGTTGGTACCCCTGCCCTTACAACACTCGGTATGGGCAAGGATGAGATGGCAGAAGTTGCTGACATTATCGACTTCGTCCTTAAGGGAACAAAGCCTGGCGTTACAAAAGAAGGCAAGCCTGCAAAGGGCAAGATTGACCTTGACCCGGCAGTTAAGGAAGCAGCCCAGAAGCGCGTAAAGGCTCTGCTCAACAAGTTCGTCCTCTATCCTGAACTTGACCTGGACTTCCTGAAGAAGGCTTTCGTAAAGTAAGCAGACTGAAAACAGAAAAAGCTTTCTGATAACGGATGTTATAAACGACATCCAGAATAAAGCGGCTCATCCGGCTATCTTGGTGGATGCTGCCGCTTTTTTTATACAAGAGCTGTCTGCACACGGCTCCCGGCAAAAACTCTTGTCATATCTTCCTCTTTACAAAATGGAATATTTTCCATTTTCATTTCTATTTTGACGATTTTCCATATTTCAACACATTAATCCCGTACTTGTTTAAAATGCGCTCATGAACTTTTGGGACAGAGTAGATACCCTGCTTGAAAACAAAGGAATGTCACGAAAAGAACTGGCTGCAGAAGCTGTGTTCGATGTTTCGGGTA
>JAZUFS010000174.1:0-2177 GCA_045640805.1 Treponemataceae bacterium | reverse complement strand
CAAACGTGCGGAAGACGCCCTTCAGAGTGCAAAATATTCAGGCAAGAACCAGTTTGTCATCCGCTGATGTTATATAGTAAAAAAATACGGATTGTGATATTCTGATGTTCATGAAACACTTACGTTCTGTCATCAGAATTCTGGGGCTCGCACTCATTCTCTGCTGTCTTACTTCCTGTACAGACAGCATATCCGGCTATAGTATGCTGCTGTGGTCACTTCCGGATTACAATCTTTCTGATTGCGATGTTGTTCCTGTATATATCAAGTCGAACATCAGCCAGACCTACGTTATTGGAATTCCTGGTACTGAGGAGAAAATAGAAGTTCCTCTCTGGCAGATTACAGAGCCTGTTTCTAAACGCAAGGCAGAGCAGAATGTTGAACGCTACCTGCCGCTTAAGCACATGTACGCACGTGTCGTTCTGGATGGACTTCCTATCCGTGCGGATGCTGCAAATACTGCAAAACAGGTGTACCGTCTGCGTGAAAATGAAATAATCAAGGTTCTTTATAAAGGTAATGGCGCTGCTGTTATGGCAGGCACCAACAACCAGATGCAGGGTGAATGGTATCGCGTCATGGCCTCTGACGGTACTATGGGATGGTGTTTCAGTTACAACCTGCGCATTTACGACGAGACAGAAACTGTTGTCGTAGAAACTGTTGAAGAAGAGCAGGTCGACGAGTATCTTGAAGCCGCGTTATCTTCCCGCTGGTATCCGGATTACTACAGCGACATGATTCGCCACAATCAGGTTTCCGTTGAGCGCATGCGTTCTCAGCCGGCATTTGACCCGGGGCGTGATTCCGGTACAATCCGTTTCGATTACGACGATATTTCTGTTACCTATCCGTACAATGGCGTTACGACTACATCTGAGTACGTCTACAGGTTCAATGATGCGCCGTTCATCATGACGATAAAGCGCACAGGCTACATAGTGCTGCAGTACACGGATGATTCCGGAAAACCGCAGGCGTTTGACCTCGTAACGCTCGGTACTTCTGTAGATGAGGTAATTTCAAAGGAACTTGAACGGCGTGCTTCTGAGTATGAGATGCTCAGGTCATTCGGTCCTGAATTCAGCAGTTCCAATTATGGCGATATAACATTCGGTGACAGCAATCAGTTTACGTGGACCGGCTGGAAGCAGCTTGTGCCGTCTGTGTTTGAAAGCGGCATTGGTTCTACGGGAAATGTTGTCATAAAGTATTTTGTCGATGCAAAGCTTGCATTCTCATATGACGGTGTCCTGACATTTGCATTCAGTTCCGGTAATGAGTACAACTTCCTTTACAAACGTGAAGATACGGGTCTGCGCCTTGAAAATGTTGACACGCGCCAGATAAAGGATGGCGTCGTTCTGAACAGGGCATCAAGTCCGGTTGTCATGTTCTTCACGAAAGTAACTGCTGATGGCAAGTCGGGCAGCAGCGGAGCATTCTAGTGGCATTTCTCCAGTTTTCACGCATTTCTCTTGCGTTTGGCGACCGTGACATACTGAAGAACGTTTCACTCAATTTTTCAAAAGGTACAAAGGCAGCTCTGACCGGGGCAAATGGCTCGGGAAAATCTACCCTCATGAAGGCAATGGCCGGTCTGATAGAAATTGACTCTGGCGACCGTGCCGTTCAAAAAGGCTGCCGCATCGGATATCTGCCACAGTCGGGCATTGTTCACCACGGCTGCACTCTGCTTGAAGAAGCAGACCGCGCGTTTTCATACGGCTATGAGCTGCAGTCTGAGATGGAAGCAATCGGCGACCAGCTGGCAGCCAGTCCTGCACCGGAAAATCCTGTGCCGTTACTCGAACGGCAGCACGAAATAATTACATGGCTTGAGGAATCGGGCTGGAACAGACGTGACGTACTTGCACGCCAGACACTTGAAGGATTGGGATTTCTGCCATCTGACATGAATCGCCCTGTGGAAGAGTTTTCGGGTGGCTGGCAGATGCGTATTGCACTGGCGAAAGTGCTGCTGGAGTGTCCTGACATCCTGTTGCTCGACGAGCCGACAAACTACCTTGACATTGAGGCGCGCAACTGGCTTGAACAGTTCCTGCATGACTTCACCGGCGGTTTCCTGCTTGTTTCCCATGACCGCTATTTCCTCGATGTTACCGTAAACGAGGTGTACGAACTTTTCAACGGCGAATGCAAGTCGGATCGTA
>JAZUFS010000173.1:0-3495 GCA_045640805.1 Treponemataceae bacterium | reverse complement strand
CAGCTTCAAGCGCCTTGTTCCAGGTTTTGAGGCTCCGGTAACAGTCGGCTATGCAACATCAAACCGCTCAGCTGTCATCCGCATTCCGGCTTATGCAAAGACGCCGAATATGCGCCGCTTCGAGCTCCGTAACCCTGATGCTACCTGTAACCCATACTTTGCATACGCTGCAATCCTTATGGCAGGTCTTGACGGCATCAAGAACAAGATTGACCCGCACAAGAACGGATGGGGTCCATACGACATGAACCTGTTTGCTCTTTCTGACAAGCAGAAGGCAAAACTCAAGGGTCTTCCAACACGCCTTGAGGATGCACTTGCAGCCCTCGAGAAGGATAACGCTTACCTGACTGAAGGCGGCGTATTCCCGAAGGAACTGATTGATAACTTCATCAAGACAAAGAAGGCAGAGTGCGCAAAGTTCAACGCAATTCCACATCCTGCTGAATTCGAGAACTACTACAACTGCTAATCTTTCAGAGGCGCAGTAAAAAGAAAGCCCGTGGCTGCCAGGAAAGCATCTGCGGGCTTTTTTGTTTCCAAAAGCATGCACACTCATTATATTTACTATGGAGCAACCACTTTACACTTCAAAGGAGCAGACAATGAAGACAGTTCTTTACATCCATGGATTTAACGGGAAAGCGAAAGGCGGAACATACGACGGACTTGTATCGTTTTTCAAGGATAAACCGGATTACCGCGTCATCTCGTTTCCGTTTCCCGAATTGCACACAGATGTTGAAAAGACACAGCAACAGATTGAGCGTTACATTGATGAAAACGACATCAGCATCCTTGTGGGTGCGTCTCTCGGCGGTTTTTACACACTGACCTGCAGGCGGCCAGTCTTCAAGGTTGCGATAAATCCGTGCATGCTGCCTTCCCGCGAGATTCCGCTTTTGAAAGACCGTGATACAGGAGCGCCTGTGCATGTTGGACCGGATGTACTTGCCATGTGGAAGAAAGCGGAAGAATACGATTTACCTGCTGACTGTAAACAAGCTGCTGGAATTTTCGGAAAGCAGGACGAAACGTTCCATTACGATGAAAACCACAACTACAAACCGTTTTTCGAACAGTTGTTCGGTAACAACGCCGTGCTCGTAGAAGGCGTCCACAGTCTCACAATTGAGCAGATTGCAGAAGGCATGAACGGCATTCTTTCTCTCTGAAACGCTGTCATGAAACCTCGTCCGTCTACAACTCCAGTTCGAGGCCACTGTACATCTGGATGACGCGGTCGCCGAGTTCTTCGTGGAGGATTTCGTACGCACGCTGGCCCGTACAGTGACCGGTGACGACATACTCAATGCCGGTATCGCGGACTCGGCGGGCAAAAGCGCGTACTTCTTCGTCTGAAAGACAGAAAAGGTGGAAGCCGCCAATCATGCCGTACATCTTTTTGCCGGGGAAGGCGGCAGCAGTTTCTTTTATGATGGTGTCAGCTCCGCCGTGAGAACAGCTGTTGAAAATGACGAGGCCTTTTTCCGTTTCAAAGACAAGGCTCTGCTCGTGGCGGAAATCATCGGGATGAAAGCGGCTGAGTCCGTTTCCGCGCAGTTCAGCACGGCTGCCCTTTTCGCGGATCCAGAGATGGGCGCGTCTGCCCTTCTCTTCCAGACCGGATGTACTGTGACCGAGCAGGTATACGCCTTTTTCAAGCTGGCAGACGCCGGAAGCGTACCTGATGCGGCGGCTGAACTTTCTGAGCCATCCCCGCTTAATGCCGATATATTTGTTTACCAGCCAGTTATAGTGATGATAGCAGTTTTCGCCGCATCCTTCCCGCAGGAAGAACGGGGCCTTGCTGTTCAGGCTGAAGAACTTCTTCATGCCGTTCGCATGGTCGTAGTGCGCATGAGAAAGCACGGCGTAATCAACAGCGGAAAGGTCTATGCCAAGAGAACGGGCGTTATCCGCAAACTTCGCTGAACTGCCTGAATCGAGCAGATAGCGCTTATCCCCGTATTCAATGTATATGCAGAGTCCCCACTCTTTCAGAAGGCTGCTTTTCGTAATGTTGTCTATGACGACGCGTATTTTCATATTCACTCCCACAAAGCATGATGTCGGTCACATGACACGGATGAGCACCATGTAAAGAATGGTCGCACCAAAAATGCTGATAAACGTATTCTTTTTCCAGATGTACGTCCCGGCAGAAAATGCGACACCGGCGACAGGCGGCACCCAGAGCGCCGGCTCCTGAAAGCTGATGCTTCTCAAGCTGTAGATAAGCAGACCGAGCATGACGACAGGCGGAATGTAGCGCTCGAAAAAGTGGATGAGCTTACCTGGCGCGCGCTCTGAAAAAAGCACGAACGGAAAGAGGCGCTCAGCGAATATTACGAGCGCAATGCAGAGTGTTGCGATAATTGCTTCGGTGACTGTCATTCGGCGCCTCCCTTACGGTGCAGAAACTTCGTAAACTGGTCGACTGTCAGAACGGCAAAAAGAGCTGTCAGCGCAAAATCGACACCGGTCAGGTCGAACGGGATAAGCACACCCGCAACAGCACCGAGCGTACTTCCGGCAATCCAGTACAGGTGGTCAAGAACGGCGACCGTGCTGTAAAACTCAGGGATTGCGGTGCCTTCAGGAACAGGAACGGTTGTCAGAAGAGAAAAAGTCTCATCTGTTAAGGCGAAAATAAGGTACGGACGGCGGCGACCGCACTGCTTGAACTGCTTGATAAGCGGAAGGCCATACACAATGTGGCGGATATTAAGCAGCGCCTCTGTCACAAGAATTACTGCGAGCGGCGTGTGGGCGGCAAAAAGCGGAACGGCGGCGAACTGTGCAGCCCCTGCAAACATGAAAACGGACATGCAGGAAGCGAGCCACCACGGATATCCGGCATCAGTCAGCACAAGGCCGAACGCGATGCCACAGGTGATGTAGCCCAGAAGCACGGGAACAGTCACTCTGAAAGCGTCTTTCAGACAGCGTTTATTCATATTATGATGATACAAAAATATAATATCGTTGTATACTAGACAGCATGAAAGAAATAGAGAACCGTCCCCTGGTTCCTGAAAATGCTGGCTGCCGACAGAACCGTCCCCTGGTTCACACTTCAGTCAGGTTTGCGACAGAGGATGATGCGGCGGCACTGCTCGCCATATACAAACCGTACGTCAGAAACACAGCCATTACGTTTGAATGGGAAGTTCCGACAGTTGAGGAATTCAGGAGCCGCATCCATGAACGGCTTTCCATGTATCCGTACCTTGTAGCCGAGCGCGATGGTACCATCATCGGGTATGCTTACGCGAGCCGTTTTCGTGCCAGAAAAGCGTACGACTGGGATGTAGAGACTTCAATCTACATAAAGCAGGACTGCCGGCGTTCGGGTATAGGCTCGCTGCTGCTCGATACGCTGGAACGACTTTTGAAAAAGCAGGGCGTGCTCAACATATATGCCGGCATCACCTATCATGATGAACCGGATGCATATTGGGACAGACAGAGCATCATTTTCCACACGAAAAA
>JAZUFS010000172.1:0-5726 GCA_045640805.1 Treponemataceae bacterium | reverse complement strand
TAATTGTGCGTGCCTTAAGGAACTTTACGAATACAGAACCTGCGATTGCTGCAGAAGCACCGACTGAAATATCCTGTCCTTTTGTAGCTGATGTAACCAGTGTCATACCGATTGCCAGAATTACAAGTTCTGAAGCACCATTGATGATACTGATTAAGTTACCGGAAAGAACACGGTTTCCAAGGTTGTTCATCTTAATTTCAACAGAGAAGAAAGAAGGATCTCTGAAAAGATTGAAGATAACCAGGAAGAGAAGCGCTAACAGTGGAATTGCCAGCTGTGACTGAAGAAGTTTCTTCAGAGATTTTGACAGTGAAAACTTTTGTGCCATTATGCTTTACCTCCGGCAATAGTTGCCATGATGTTATCCTGACTGAGTTCACCGTCTTTAAGTTCACCAACAATATTGCGGTCACGCATGACGATGAGTCTTGAACAAACGGTAAGCATTTCCTGAATCTCTGATGAAATGAAGGTTACGCCAACGCCCTGTTCAGCAAGTTTAAGAACCTGCTTCTGAATCTCAACCTTTGTACCAACGTCGATACCGCGGGTTGGTTCATCCAGGATAAGGTACTGAGGATGTGTGAGCAGCCAGCGTGCAAGGATTACCTTCTGCTGGTTACCACCTGAAAGTGATTTAATTGGAGTGTCTTTAGAAGCTGTCTTGATTTTCAGCATCTTGATGAACTCATCTGCGAAAGCATCTGCTTCTGCGCGGCTGAATGGTTTCCAGAAACCGTTCAGGACCTGGAGTGCAAGAATAATATTCTCTCGGACAGAAAGATCAGGAATGATACCGTCTCCCTTTCTGTCTTCCGGCAGGTAACCGATTCCCTGTTTCATTGCATCAAGAGGCTTTGTAATCTTTACTGCCTTTCCGTTTACCTGAACTTCACCGCCAGTTACACGGTCAGCTGCGAAGATTGCACGAACGCTTTCACTGCGTCCTGAACCCAGCAGTCCGGTAAAGCCGTTGACTTCACCTTTCTTTGTTACGAAATCGAATGGTTTGACACCTTCAGCACTTGAAAGGTCATGTGCTGTATAAACAGCATCCTGTGCGCCTTCAAACTGCTTGCGTTCATCCTTGAGTTTTGAAATATCATCAAGTGACTTACCAAGCATAGCTGAAATAAGGTCAACCTTAGGCATATCCTTGATTTCATACTCACCGATAAGTTCACCGTTTCTGAGAACGGTAATCTTGTCACAGACTTCGTAAACCTGCTCAAGGAAGTGGGTAATGAAGATGATACCTACACCGCGAGACTTAAGTTCCCTCATAAGAGTGAACAGCTGCTCGACTTCGGCTTCATCAAGTGATGATGTAGGTTCGTCAAGAATAAGAATCTTACAATCCATATCAACAGCGCGGGCTACTGCAACCATCTGCTGTACTGCCAGTGAGCAGGTACCAAGCTGCTGAGCTCCTACTGCCGGAATGTTAAGATTCTGCAATATTTCATCAGCCCTTTTTTCCTGAGCCCGCTTGTTTACAAAATGATAGTTACCGCGGCCGATAAACATATTTTCTGCAACAGACAGGTTCGGGCAGAGCGTAATTTCCTGATATACGGTGGAAATACCCAGATTCTGGGCTTCCTGTGGTGAATGGATTTGAACAACATTGCCTTCGAGTTTAATTTCTCCGGCATTCTTAGCGTAAACACCAGTCAGTACTTTGACCAGCGTTGATTTACCAGCTCCGTTTTCTCCCATCAAAGCGTGGATTTCGCCCTTGCACAGGGTAAAATCAACATTATCCAGAGCTCGTACTCCCGGGAATATCATTGATATTCCACGCATGGTTAATACAACATCGTTACTCATTGATTAAAAACCACCTTTTTTTTCATGGAGTAGTAAAAAAAACGGCGTAAAGAGTAGGACACACTTTACGCCGTTTATCCTAACCTATTTTAACAGATAGGTTTTGAAAGATTAGTCTTCACCGAGACCGTAAGTTGCGATGTCAGCAGCTGTGATTGTCTTAGCATCGAAACCTTTTTCTTCGTTGATAACTTTCTTTCCAGCTGGCTTAGCACCCTTGATGTAGCTGTCGATCAGCTTTGACTGGAATGGTGAGCACTGTCCATCATAGTTCCAGTTTCCAGCGAGGAGCTCCTTGAGAGCCCACTTGTTGCAGTCATAACCCATAACGATAACGTCGCCGTTAACACCGTGTGAAATACCTGCTGCATCGAGAGCTGCTACAGCACCCTTTGCCATATCGTCGTTCTCAGCATAGATAACGTTGAATGATTCGCCTGAGTTGATTACAGACTCAACAATCTTCTTTGCTTCATCAGCTGACCATGTAGCTGTCTGCTGGATAACCTTGTTCATTGTTCCTGCAGCGAATTCCTTGTCGAGAGCGCCTGTGCGTCCGATCTGAGCGTCTGAACCCATAGCACCCTGGATATGGATAACATTGTAAACTGGGAGCTTCTGAGCCTTGAGCCATGCAACAGCTGTCTCACCTTCTTTAGCCATGTCTGATACAACAGCGCACTCGTAGTTGCTCTCGTCTGTATCGATCATGCGGTCAAAGAGGTAAACCTTGATACCAGCTTTCTTTGCCTGTCCGAGAACTGTATCCCAGCCTGTTGTAGCAGCAGCTGAAATAAGAAGATAGTCAACACCTTCGTTGATGAACTGTGTAGCTGCATTGAGCTGCTCATCGTTGTTAAGTGTGTAAGCTGTCTTTGCTTCATAACCATTAGCTGTTGAGAATGTAGCTTCGAAGTCTGCTACGTTAGCAGCGCGGTAACCTGATTCTGATGGTGGGTTGTTAACGATACCAACTTTGATAAGGCCAGAATCCTTCTTTCCTCCAGCGAATACACATGCAACCAGCATGAGTGCCATAAGAACAGCAACAAATTTTTTCATGATTTCCTCCTATTGGAAAAACTTGTATTTAGGGAACGTTCTAACGCCCCTTTTTTCATGATTGCAGTTTAAGCCGTGGAAAACCATAAGTACATGAAAAAAAATATCAATTTGTTTTGAATTTTTAGGAAAAATTAAAGGAAAAAAGGGTTTATCTAAAAAAAGTAGACTTTTTTACGGAAAAGTTAAGAAAATTATCGGGTGAATTACTTATGCCATTTGTATCCTTGACGTACTATCGCGCGGTAGTTTATTCTTTACGTTATGACAGAGAAAAAACAGACTAAAGGATCTAAAACCCGGGAACGTGTAATAAAATGTGCTTCTGAGCTTATGTCCGAAAAAGGAGTTGGGGCAGCGTCTCTTTCTGATATTGCTGGTGCTGCCGGTATTCGTAAGCCATCCCTGTACAATCATTTTGAAAGCAGGGATGAACTTGAAGAAAGTGTTTTCTCTTATATAGAAGCACTTCTTGCAAAAGCAGATTTCCTTCCGGCTGATATTGTTACTATTGTAGAAACCTACACACCTGCAGCCGTTCTCAAGGCAGTAATTTACAGGTATGTAAAGGCCTTCATCGTGCCGCCGGCCCTGAACGCGTATAAAATCATCGCGTCAGAAAAATTCTTCACGTCACGTGTTGCTGATATTGAGAAGAAGCAGCATGAGAGACTGCTTTCTCAGGTAAAGGAACTTATTTCCATCATGACGGGTGCCGGAAAGCTTGCTGCTGCTGACGACGAGTTTGCCGCGGAAACACTGACACACGAAATTGAGGTCGTGCTGGCAGAAAGTGTCATTGCCGGCACCGCTGATGAAGAAAGGCTTGCTGTATTCTCAGAAAGATTCTCTCTATTGTACGCGGTACGTTAAATCGCTATAATTACACCATTAAATAGATAAAGGGGAAGAAAATGCCCAAGATTGAAGTAAACGAGAAACTCTTTTTCAACCTTCTCGGAACAAAATACGACTACGACACACTTGAAGCAAAGCTGACCTGCGGAAAGGCAGAGCTTGATGAAAAGCCGGATACCTCAAAACCGGAAGATGAGCGTGTCATCAAGATTGAACTGAATGATACAAACAGACCAGACCTGTGGTCTACAGGCGGTATTGCACGCCAGCTCCGCCAGCACAATACAGGAAAGATTGCTGACTACAGCAAGTTCCTTTCAACAAAAGGCAATTTCAAGGATTACGGCAACCGCGTTGTAAACGTAGATGCAGGCGTTAAAGACGTCCGCCCGTACATGGTTGCTTTCGTTATTTCAGGAAAGCCGATTGATGAGCCGATGCTCCTTGATATCATCCAGACACAGGAAAAGCTGTGCTGGAACTTCGGCCGCAAACGCCGCTCAATCTCAATGGGTGTGTACCGCTCAGCACAGATTGAATGGCCGGTTTCATACCACGCAGTAGATCCTGACAAGACTTCATTTGTCCCGCTCGCCTGCGAGGAGTCGATGACTTGCCGACAGATTCTGACCGACCATCCGAAAGGAAAGGAATATGGCTGGATCCTCAAGGATGCAAAGGTATTCCCTCTTTTAAGCGATGCTAAGGGCGAGACAATGTCTATGGCACCTATCATCAACAGCGCAACACTCGGCGCCGTTCAGGTCGGTGACAAGGACCTTATGGTCGAGCTTACCGGAACTGATATGCCGGGCCTTCTGCTTTCTGCAAACATCGTCGCGTGTGACTTCGCTGACGCAGGATATGAAATCCTTCCTGTAAAGGTTGTTCATCCGTATGACACAGGCTTTGGAAAGGAAATCGTCACACCGTTCTATTTCCAGGACACAACGGACTGCAGCCTTAAGGCCTGCAACAAGCGCCTTGGTTCAGACCTGACTGCTGATGAAGCAGTTGACGCCCTGGCTCACATGGGATGCGCCGCTACTACAAAGGCTGGAAAAGACGGAGACACAATCATCACACTGACACCTCCTCCATACAGAAATGACTTCCTGCATGAAGTTGATGTTATTGAAGATATCATGATGGGAAAGACACTCGCATTCTTCTCACCTGAGCGTCCGCACGACTTCACCATCGGCCGTCTGCTGCCAGTTACACTGCTGAGCCGCCGCGTAAAGGAACTGATGGTCGGTATGGGCTATCAGGAGATGATCTTCAACTACCTCGGCTCAAAGAAAGACTACATCGACAACATGAACATTGATCCAGCCGGCGTTGTAGAGATTGCAAACCCGATGAGCGAGAACTATCAGTTTGTACGCCCGTCAATCATTGCATCCCTGCTTTCAGCTGAAGCCGGTTCAGCAAATGCTGTCTATCCACATAAGATTTTCGAGACAGGAAAGATTGCTTACCTGTGCGACGAAGAGAACACGGGAACACGTACACGCCAGAACCTGGGCTTTGTAACCGCTTCAGGCGACGCCAACTTCAACACTGCAGCCAGCGAGGTTGCTACACTGCTCCACTTCCTTGACGTAGAGTACGTTGTTGAAGAGTCAGATGATGCACGTTTCATTCCTGGACGCCAGGCTGCTGTCATGAAGAACGGAAAGAAAATCGGTATTTTCGGCGAGGTTCACCCTGCAGTTCTTGAAAACTGGCAGATTACCGTTCCATGCGTTGCAGGCGAGATTGATTTGGAAGAAATTTTGTAATCCGGGTTACTTCGTAAACTCGCAGGCTGTAAAAGCAGAAAAGAGAGCCACAATGAAGTGCACTTCATTTAGAGCTCTCTTTTTTTTTGCCTGCTTATGGTTGCAGGGAAAACTGGCCAGAAATGCCAATCACCAATCCATGCAGGAAATAATCTGTCCCACATTTGGCAACCTAAGTCGGATCGTAGC
>JAZUFS010000171.1:0-2250 GCA_045640805.1 Treponemataceae bacterium | reverse complement strand
TCCTGAACGACAGAATTGAACCGTGTGCGCTCTGTTGCAATGCGGTTTTCAGTTCCTTCAAGCTGGTCCTGAAGTGCCAGGAAGTTTTCATCAGCCTTCAGTTCAGGATAGTTTTCAGTAATGACGAGCAGGCGCTGCAGTGCGCTTCCGAGCTCGTTCTGAGCCTGCTGGAAACGTGCAAAAGCCTCAGGGTCATTCAGGATGTCATCAGAAACGTTCAGGACGCCGCCAGCCTTAGAGCGGGCATCTGCGATGTTCGTGAAAACCTCATTTTCGTGTTCAGCATATCCCTTTACGGTTGCTACGAGGTTTGGAATCAGGTCGTACCGGCGCTGATACTGATTTTCAACCTGCGCCCACTGGCTCTTCACATTCTCATCAAGAGCGACCATAGAATTGTAACTGCCGGAAATGGATGCAACACAGCCTCCGAGCAGAACGACGATGATGGCGATTACGATAAGTGCAATCTTGGTTCGCTTTTTCATGAACACCCTCCAATTAAAACTCCGCGTCGCTAGAAACTTCGTTGCGAATAGCAGCAGCGGTCATCACCTTTTTTTCAAGGTGCTTTCAACTTACGGAATTTAAACACATCAGTCAACAAAAAAGTACAGAAAAGTGCAGATATTTTTTTACGGCAAGAGAGGGAGAATTTCTGCTCTTTTGAAGTAATAGTAATCGTAGCCGGCTGCATTATCGGCAGGCAGCTGCACCTTAAGCGTACCGTCTGTCATGATTGTTGCTTCAATAATAGACCAGTTGAATTCAATGTCCGTTTCGCCGTTCATCTCGACAACTCTTCCACTCTGAGTGAATGTTCCATACGAGTCAGGAAGCTCTTCCCACCAGTTGACAAACGATGGCGTATATGTTGATTCCGGGAAACGGCTTTTCCAGGTAGAAATGTCAGCTTCTATGGATTCATCTTCATTTTTGCTGTCGAGAAGCCTCTTGGTGTAGTAATTGAAATGGCCATCGTCGAAAGCAAGAAGTTTGCGAGCGGCTACGAATGCCGGGTAGTCGCCTTCTGCATCATGTTCTTCTCCCCATATCCACAGGCCGTCAATCTGGGTTTGTACCGAATTCCCTGAAAGCTTTTTGTAAGTACAATTATCTATCGAGAATGATTGTCTGTCATCAGCAACAACAGCTTGCACATAGGGAAAACCGTCAGACGCAAAGCAGAGTGAATCGGGGGTATTTATAAGTGTTCCCTGGCGGGTGCAGATCCACTGTGGAAGCGGGCAGGGTAGCTGGTCTGCAGGTTGTTTGTCAGAGCAATCAGAGGCCCAATAGGATGTGAAGTCATGATGGCTGTTATTGTTCGTTGTGTAGTATTTGAATGTGTTTCCTGTTATCTCAATTTTTGAGAAGCATTCTGTGTAAGCAGGCACGTTACCGTTGGCAGGCAGATCTGTTGCATACACCCATATTCCGCTTACGTCTGCTCCAGGTCTTGCTGTTTCTATTTCTTCACATCCTGATAAAAACAGGGAAAGGGTAAGTATAAGAATAAGTGTGATATATATGTGTCTTTTCATGGGAACTCCTGTTTTACTGTTTTTCAAAAACCAATGCAGTATAATTACCAGCAGAATCTGCTGTATAGAGAGTTATGGTTTTTTTGTCTTTTGATACGGCAGTATTTATTGTGCTGCCGCCAGAAAGGAAATTGCCATCTGCAAAGAGGTAAAGATTGCAGTTGGTAATAGGATTGTCATATTGAACAGTCAGATTTAAAAAAGGTTCTGCCCATTCTGGTTCTGGAAAATCGCCGGCATCCAGATTCATTTTTCGTAATTTTGCCCATTGTTCACAATTGAAGAGATAGCTGTCGGATGAGAAAGAGAGCGTTCCTGTTGTGCCTGAAATGGTCAGTTTCATGTAGGCTGCATCATAAGCCACAGCCAGTTCATTTGCGGGATGGTTAATCTTCATGACATAGGTGCCGTCTATTTCACCTGCCTTGAAAGACGGCTGGAAGATGCAGCCAGTCAGCAGCAGGGATATGGCGGTTACTGCTAAACATAGAAATATACGTTTTTTCATGGGAACTCCTTTTCAAGATGTCTTGATTCAGTCTATACCCCTCCCCATGGCCTGTCAATAAGCGCATATAATTCTTTTATAAACAAAGAATTACAGCTTTTTGTATGCGGATTGCGGGTTTTTAAGGGCGGAGCCCTTAGGAGAGGGGGTAGCGGAAGACACGACAAAGCGGAACAAGTGGCAAAGTTTACTTTGACA
>JAZUFS010000170.1:0-8221 GCA_045640805.1 Treponemataceae bacterium | reverse complement strand
GCCATGCTGAAACCCGCCGACGGCATTGAAGGCGTAAAGAAGTTCGTACTCGACACGGTGCGCACTGCAGGCGCAAACCCCTGCCCGCCAATAAGTCGGAGGCCAAGCGGGCTTAGGAAGACAATACTCAGGAACAACTCCTTGGCTCACAGAACGACATGGCTACGATCCGACTTGCCATGCTGAAACCCGCCGACGGCATTGAAGGCGTAAAGAAGTTCGTACTCGACACGGTGCGCACTGCAGGCGCAAACCCCTGCCCGCCAATCATCCTCGGCATAGGCATCGGCGGCACGTTTGACAAAGTCGCGTATCTTGCGAAAAAAGCGCTGCTCCGCCCGCTCACAGAACGCAACAGAGACCCGTTCTACGCCGCGCTTGAGGACGAGCTTTTCAAAAGCATAAACGCGCTCGGCATCGGGCCGCAGGGCTTTGGCGGCGACACCACGTGTCTTGGGCTCGCCATTGAGACGCTTCCCACACACGTTGCAGGACTGCCTGTCGCCGTCAACGTAAGCTGCCACGTCACGCGGCGCGCCACTTGTGAGTTGTAGGAGCTGATCATGGAATATAAGCTGACATCCCCGGTTACAGAAAATGAACTTTCAAAACTGAAGGCGGGCGACACCGTGCTCCTTTCAGGCACCGTATACACAGCGCGTGACCAGGCCCACAAACGCCTTACCGAATGCATTGAAAAAGGCGAGCCGCTCCCCTTCCCGCTTGAAGGAAGTGCCATCTACTATGTAGGACCGACGCCAGAAAAGCCGGGCGAAGTCATCGGCTCTGCAGGACCGACCACAAGCTGCCGCATGGACAGTTACAGCCCGCTCCTTATTGAAAAGGGAAACCGCATCATGATTGGAAAAGGTCAGCGAAACGACGCGGTCAAGGCAGCGATAAAAAAGCACGGCGCGGTGTATCTGGGCGCTATCGGCGGCGCAGGTGCACTCATGGCGGCGAGTATTACTGCGTGCGAAATAATCGCGTGGCCTGATTTGGGATGTGAGGCCGTCAGGAAGCTCACCGTGCGCAACATGCCGCTCACGGTCGTCATCGACACTGAAGGCAACGACCTCTGCGCCCGCTAGTCAAACTCCTCGAGCATATTCCTGAAATAGTGATTACCGATTTTGGCATTGTTCAGCAGCTCGCCCACATCCGTGTAGCGTTCGCCCTGAAACGTGCGGCCAAAAACGACATATTCCTTTCCTGAAGAGTCCTTGTCATACGTCAGCGCGTACACAACGCCATCAACGACAAACTCGCGCTGTTCCTTACTGTTTACAATGTGAACGAATTCATTTCTGGTCATTTACTTTTATCCTTTACCTCTGTTACTATATACCTATGTATATAACTTGTCTTGACCTTGAGGGCGTTCTCGTCCCAGAAATCTGGATTGCCTTTTCAGAAGAAAGCGGCATCCCTGAATTAAAGCGCACAACACGCGATGAACCTGACTATGCAAAGCTCATGAACTGGAGAATCGGTATTCTCAAAGAGCACGGGCTCGGCCTTAAAGAAATACAGGACGTCATTTCCCGCATTGACCCGCTGCCGGGAGCAAAAGAGTTCATGGATGAGCTCCGTCTGACGACACAGGTTGTAATCCTTTCAGACACCTTCACGCAATTCGCCCAGCCGCTCATGAAAAAGCTCGGCATGCCTTCAATCTTCTGCAACGAGCTGATTGTCGGCGACGACGGCATGATCACCGGCTTCAAGATGAGGCAGGACAACGGCAAGTTCCACGCCGTAAAGGCCCTGCAGTCAATCGGCTTCAAGGCAATTGCGTCCGGCGACAGCTACAACGACCTGGCAATGATTCATCAGGCTGAGAAGGGCTTCCTGTTCCGCTCAACCGACAAGATCATCGCCGACAACCCGGATGTACCGGCATTCACTGAGTACAGCGAACTGCTCGGCGCCATAAAGAAAGCAGTAGCAGAAGATAACAAGTAAGTGCGCATAAAAGCCATTCTGGCAGTACTCATATTCACCCTCATTGCCTCAGCCGTTTCAGCACAGAACAGCGTTCCGGAAGGTACCATCGGTCTTTCTGAAGATGATGTCGTCACCTTCAATGAGACATGGGGTTTTGTAAACCAGTGGAGCGTATCCACCACCTGGAACAAAGACATGCCGATAACCGATGTCTGCCTTTTTGCAGGCGACTTTGACTGTTACGGCAACATCATAGACAAACCGCTCCGTTCCCGTATTCCAGATGCCGGAAACGCCCGTGTCCACGCTGTCTATATATGTGACGGCACAAGCCTTTCCCACCTGGTGCTCAACCCTGCATTCGGCTACCGTGACAGACTTATCGATGAAATGGTTGCTTCAGCCGCTGATTTTGATGGCCTCATGCTTGATTTTGAATCAATCCCGAATAAAGACGGAGCCCTGTTCCTTGAATTTGTCCGCATCCTGAGCAACAAACTGAAAGGGAAGAAAATGTTCTCCATCTGTGTTCCGGCAAGAACCGGAGCCGTAAAAAATGACATTTTCCCGTACGCACAGCTTGCTCCGCTGGTAGACCGCATTTTCATCATGGCGTATGACCTGCACTGGTCAGGCAGCGAGGCTGGCCCGATTGCCGATCTTGCCTGGACGAAACGCGTCACTGATTACGCAAAGAAGACAGTTCCCCTTGAAAAAATCGTCATGGGCATGCCGTTTTACGGCCGTACCTGGGCAACTGACAGCGGGGCCGGAGCCTGGACATATCCGAGCGTGACACGCATTCTTGATGAGCAGGATATTGATGAAATCACCTACAATCAGTTCTTTC
Source organism: Treponemataceae bacterium (assembly GCA_045640805.1). Taxonomy (GTDB): domain Bacteria; phylum Spirochaetota; class Spirochaetia; order Treponematales; family Treponemataceae; genus Treponema_I. The sequence goes on along the minus strand of JAZUFS010000170.1, from coordinate 5,424 downwards.
CTACATTCAGTTACACAAAAGAAGTCTCTGTAACGGGCTATTACAATGATGCCTTTTCCGTATACATGCTTTCCCGGCAATACGAACAGGCTGGCGTTCAGTCAGTCGGATTCTGGCGTCTCGGACAGGAAGACACGTCCTTCTGGGAGCATCTGAAAATCAGGTAGCAGGGAAATTCAGGTTACGGACTTCTGACGGCGCGATATTGCGCTCATTCTTGAAGAATGTCGAGAATGATGAAACGGAACTGAATCCGAGCGCATCAGCCGCTTCTGAAACATTTTTTCCTGACAGAATCATGCGTGCCGCAATGTCGGCCTTGTACATGGCGATGTATTTATGCGGCGTATAGCCCATATCCTTTCTGAAACAGCGGATGAAATGATCTTCATTCACGTTGATGTGTTCGGCAATTGATGACACGGTAAGTTCACGCACATCCGCAGAATGGATGAAATCAACTGCAGCCTGTGTAACTGCGCTTTTCGGAGCATTTACCGGAATGTAATCCTTTATGAGTGCAATGACGGTCTGGAAATATGACGGGCCGAGCTTCTTCGCGACATCCCAGTCAGTGAAAGATTCCCGAATTGATTGCATGAGTGACAGCAATCCCGGAACGGAGCTGCAGTCAATCTCAACCATATCGGTAAAGAAATTGTTCGTATACGAGCGGAAATCGAAGAAGATGTGGTCTACCGGATCTGAGGGGTCCTGAGTAACGGCAAAAGCCGGATTCATGGGGAAAATATACAGATGGTCCTTTTTGAGGCGAATCGTCTCACGGTAATATGCAGTACCGCCAATAATGAAATGGATGCGGTTCGTCATATAGAAGGGATACTTAGCCCATACCGTAGGATTGTAAAGATGTCCGCAGACCTGCAGCGTATACTCGTTTTCCATACTTTCAATAGTAGCATGACGGTCGATTTTTGTAAACATTCTGCATACTTTCGAGATATACAATTCATACGCAAAAAGGCAATCTTTACTATAGTATGACCCCTTTCAGATTTGGATTACGCTATTACCGCAAGGAACTTCCTGCAGCAATTCTGGCGCAGTTGCTGAGTTTCATCTCGCTGACATGCGATCTGGTGCTTCCGCTCATCCATGAGCTGTTCATTGACTATGTCATCTGCACCAATGTTCCCGAAAAAGACAATCTTTTCTACTTCCTGCTCGACGGCCGCGCAGGTGAAGTACATACCATGGAGCTGTTCTGGCACCTGGCAATATTCTACCTGTCAGTACTCGCCGTCCGCCTGGTACTGCTGTATCTGAAAAGCGTCATCAATCAGGTGATGGGCCTGAGCCTTGAAACGACATTGCGCGAGGCAGCCTACAGAAAACTCATGGAGCTTGATTCACAGACAATCGCCGGCTACAACTCAGGCGAGCTGTTACAGACAATCAACTCAGACACAATCATGTACAAGGATATGTTCTGCCATATCTATCCTGTCATTCTTGAGTCGCTGTTCGTGCTCATCGTAAGTGCCGTCATGCTCGCACGCATGAGCCTCTGGCTTCTGCTGATTCCCACAATCATGACGCCGGCGTTCATCGTGGGATTGCAGAAATTCAAGTTCAAGGCACGCCAGAACTATTTCACCATCAGACAGAACAACAGTACGATGAATCTGGCCGTTCAGGAAAACATTGAGGCAGTACGTCTTGTACGCGCTTTCACGAACGAGGAGTTTGAGAAGCAGAAGTTTGACAGAACGAATGAGACGCTCAAACAGTCACACCTGAAGCAGATTAATCTTTCAGCCGGATTTGAAGTACTTTTCAGTAGCCTGAAGCAGGCGGCATACATCGGCACCATCGCCGTTGGAGCACTTCTTGTTTTCAAGGGCAAGTTCCTGGTCGGCTATCTGGTAGCATGCGCAACGTACGTCATGAAGATTGTGCAGTACCTGACGTACATCAATACATCAATCTTCAACATGCAGCAGATGAACGTCGCCGGCCAGAAGATGATGAACTTCATGGCTCAGCCTTCAAAAGTGGATGATGTTGGCGTTCCACCGACAGACATCTACCGCGATTCATGTGCAGGCTTTACCTGGTTCAAGGGAAAACGCGGCAAAAAGGCAGAGCAGTTCCTGTACGCAAAGGGCCAGAAGCCGGTTAATGCAAGCGGCATTCCTGATTACGCAGCTCCTCATATCCGTGTGGATGACATATCACTCAAGATTGACGATTCTCTCATCCTTGACCACATTTCACTTGATATACCATACGGCAAGAAAATCGGTATTGCGGGAAGCACGGGAAGCGGCAAGAGCATGCTGCTTGAAACACTCGTCCGCAACTACGAACTGAGTGACGGCACAATCACCATTGACGGCCACGACTTCCGCTCAATTCCACTCAGCTCGCTCAGAAAAGAGTTTGCATACGTTTTCCAGGAGGCATTCCTTTTCTCGAACACAATTACATCGAACATTCAGTACACGGATGATGTGTACACTGAAATAAAGCTCAAGAACGGCAAGACGCCTGATCAGCGCATGCATGCCGCGGCACATCATGCACAGGCGGATGATTTCATCCAGAAGATGCCGCTTGGCTACGACACGATTGTCGGCGAACGTGGCATCGGCATTTCGGGCGGGCAGAAACAGCGCCTGTCAATTTCACGCGCGCTGTACCGCGATTCTCCGGTGCTTGTTCTTGATGACTCGACAAGCGCGCTCGACATGGAAACCGAGAAGGCGCTGCTTGCCGCCATTGAAGAAGAATATCCCGACAAGACGCTGCTCATAAGCGCGCACCGGCTTTCGTCGCTCGTCCACTGCGATGAAATCATTTACCTTGATGGCGGTAAGATTGTGGAGCGCGGTACTTTCGATGAGCTGATGGCACTTGGCGGACATTTCGCAAAAGTATGGGACATTCAGGAAGCTCAGAGCAGGTCAGTAATGGACTTTGACAGCAATGTGGATGCAGACACGCTGAACAGTTTTGCACTCCGCGCCGGAAGGAGGACCTTCTGATGGCACAGAAAAACACCTACTTCGAAAACGAGATAATCTACAACAAGGTCGACATCCATCAGTTCGGCCGCATCATGAAATACATCCTGCCGTTCAAGAAACTCTTCTTCCTGATATTCGGACTCATGCTCGGAACTGCCGTCGTCTCAATGATTCCGCCTGTGCTTCTGAAACGCATCATCAACACAACAGTCTACTCGCAGGATATGCGCGAGCTCATTCTGCTCATAGCAGGCATGGTCGTGCTGGCAGGTATTGAGATTGGCGTCACTTACGTGCAGCAGGTACTCATGGGAAAGCTCGGCCACAACATCATCGCCGACATCCGCACTGATGTCTTCTACCGTCTGCAGGAACTGGCATTTGACTACTTTGACTCAAAGCCAAACGGAAAGATTGTCGTACGCGTCACCGAATACGTAAACGAGCTCGCGAACTTCTTCACCAACACGGTCGTGCAGCTGCTCGTCTACATCGTAAAGATTTTCGTCGTCCTGTTCTTCATGCTCGCATTAAGTCCGACGCTGACACTTGTCGTACTCGCCGCAGTCATCCCGATGATGGCGGCAATCTTCGGTCTGCGTCTGCTCCTGAAGCCGATGTTCTCACGGCTTCGTGCCTACAACTCAAACAGAACTGCTTTCTGTGTAGAGTCAATCATGGGCGAGAAAATCATCAAGAACTGTAACCGCGGCGACACAAATCGCCATATCCTGATGGATGTGCATGGTGTCTGCGCCCGTCAGTGGTACAGCATTTTCCGCGTGAACCAGCTGAACCAGCCGGTCATCGAGATTTTCTGGAGTCTCGGCTCACTCGCCATGTTCGGTGTTGCGCTGGCAAGCATTCTGAACGGCGGTACCGCAATTGACGCAGGAACCGTCGTCGCGTTCACAAGCTACATGGGAATATTCTCTGGTCCGATTGCACAGATTGCCATGATCGTACAGCAGCTCGCGCAGATTACAAGCGATCTGGAACAGGTCTTCGACACAATCGACGCACCGGTTGAAATTGCTGACAAGGCAGACGCTGAAACACTGAAGGACGTTAAGGGCGCCGTTGATTTCAACGACATTACGTTCGCCTACGAAGAAGGCCAGAACATACTCGAACACGTCGACCTGCACGTAAAGCCGGGCGAGACGATAGCGCTCGTCGGACCTACGGGGGCTGGAAAAACTACGATAATCAACATGCTGACACGCTTTTACGACGTGCAGCAAGGCAGTGTATGCATTGACGGCCACGATGTCCGCGATGTCACGCTTGAGAGCCTCAGGAAGGAGGTCGGCGTACTCATGCAGGACCCGTTCATGTTCAAGGGGACGGTTCTCGAGAATATCCGCTACGGCAGACTCGATGCAACGGATGAAGAATGCATTGCTGCGGCAAAGAAGATACACGCGGATTTGTGCATCGACAAACTGTCGGATGGCTACAATCACCAGCTGGATGAGCGTGGCGCGGGGCTTTCTGCAGGTGAAAAGCAGATGATAAGCTTTGCGCGCATCATCCTGAAAAACCCGTCGGTCATCATCCTGGATGAGGCGACGAGCTCAATCGACACGGAAACAGAAGCCATCATCAAGGAAGCGCTCGACATCATCACCAAAGACCGGACGACATTCGTCGTCGCGCATCGTCTTTCAACAATCAGAAACGCAGACCGCATCCTGTTCATTGCAAATAAGGGAATTGCCGAGGAAGGAAACCATCAGCAGCTCATGGAGAAGAAGGGGCTGTACTACAAACTGAGCATGGGACTGTAGACTGGAATTAAGCGGCAATCTGGTAATCAGTAACTGCAATTTCAGTAATCTGATTCCGCATGCTTTCAATAATTCTATTTACTTTTTCCAATACGTCAGCAGTGTAGATTACTTCGTTACATTCAGTGCATTTCCGACAAGGTACATTACGAATGATTATCAGACATTTTCCCAAGTCTTTGACATATGTTGTAAAAGATTCTTCTACTTTTGCGCCACAGTTAATACAAATCATAATTACCTCCGTCTTGTTTTATAGTCATTTTCCCATTGATCCAATGAAGGATAATAGGCTGTTATCAAATAAATATACTCATCATCAACACTTACGACAACATGAAGATACCTATTGTTCACTGTCATTCCCAATATCAGACAACTTGGAAGAGGCTTGTCATCTTCATATTGATTTATGATTTCGCCTTCAGCAATAACTTTCATAACATCTGAAATAGAAATCATCCGTTCTTCCAGGCGTTCATGCGCATGAGCAGTTATCACAATATGTTCCAGTGTATTCAGTTTTCGAAGCTGAGAGATATCTATCACAATAAAAATATATCACTTGCCGTGCATATCGTCCATGAAAAAAAAGTGTCCACGCTCACACTAGTGCTCTTGCGCGTTCCAATGCGCCGGCTATG
>JAZUFS010000169.1:0-14496 GCA_045640805.1 Treponemataceae bacterium | reverse complement strand
CTGAAAATCAATTCGCTTGTCATGAACGGCAATGCAACAATCACCAATAATGGCACCGGCGCACTCCGTTTTGAGGCAGTTACGGTCAATAGAGACGCGCAGCTTACGTCGGGTGGTTCAGGCAGTGCGCCTGTATACAGCAACCTGCTCATATCCGGGGCGAACACACTGACTTTGGCAAGCGATGTCACTGCAGGCACTGTCACGATTGACAGCAGCGCCTCACTCGATGCAGACAACCGCGGCAAGAATGCGGACCCGAATTTTGCGGGCTACGTTCTGACTGTAAGCGGCAACTTCATAAACAACAACTCCACAATGGCAGAAACTGACAATGTTCTTTACCGCGGTTTCATTCCACGTTCCGGCAAGGTGGAAATAACCGGTGCGGGAAGTACACGCCACGAAATAAAGGGCAACATAAAGTTCAACGACTTTACGTGTCATGAACCGGGTGCGTCCCTTGTGTTTGATGTAGGAACTACGATAAACGTTGACCATAAGATTGATGTCGTCGGAACTGCAGCGCAACTTATCGCGATGACGACTGACAGCACTGTTGAAGGTGAAAAGTGGACGCTCGATGTCGTTTGGGATGTAGCAGCTGGTACGCCTGAACATCCGAAGCCGGTCATCAAGTACGTGGCACCGCATAAATCCATTTCATACAGTGCCATCCTCAAGGGCTGCCTTGACAACTGTGTGGATGATGTGAATGAACTGCTTGACAGTACGAACGTCAACTGGTTCAACGACATGCCGACAATCCTCATGACGATGGCACCTGTCGGCGGCAAACAGCTGTTCGTTCTGTTCTCAACTGAAGTGAGTGCAGCTTCGGGAACAGATTTACGTACGTCACTTGCTCTGAAGTCAGACAGTGCCGCGAACATAATTGACCCGACGGTTCCGGTCACGACATATGGCGGTACGTCAGATAAGGCTAAGACGGCAGTTGTGTTCGGTCTGACACGTAACCTTACCTGGAGTGATATGTATGGAAATGACTGCCTGCACGTAGAAGTCGTTCAGACAGGTGCTGTCCGCGTCGGAACTACACGCATTTCGTATCAGCAGGGCATAAAGCATGCAACGAGTGATTTTGCCGTAAATGCAGCCCGCATGCTGTACGGCTACGATAATTACATCGATTCCGCAACGCCGCTGACTGCTGAAAAAGGCGTTAACAGCGTCCGCACCTGGGATCAGTCAGATCCGATAAGCAACAGACTGCATGCCGAAAGTGATCTGCTGTTCCAGGCTCAGTTTGACTCAAGTGTTCCTGAAGGCATTAAGCTTGAAATGATGGCACAGCTTGCATCCGGCCTTAATACGTCGGTTATCGGCGATAATTACAGCAGCTACTATGAGCTTTCAACACGGCTCTGGCTGCCCGAAAAATTCCAGCCGATCTGTACGGATGGCCAGGTCATTCCGTCAGCACAGCATATCGCACAGGATGCCACATCATCAGGCAGACTCAGGAATTTCTCTCTTACGTATAACGCATCATCTTCAAATCCGCTTTTCAGGATGATGGATGGCGAGGAAATTCAGTTCATGTTCAAGGTAAAGAATCCTGATGGAACGGATTTGATGATTGACCATGATTACGATGCAGATAACGGCATTTATGAGCCGACGCCCGAACGCCCGGTTTATGCAATCCGCCTGGTGGATGACAGTGACATCATGTCTTTTGACCTGTGGTCTGTTGTCCTTCAGGAAACTACGCTGCAACGCGGCAATGTCACCATCCTCAACAATGTCATCAACTCAGATCTTAAGGAGCAGACTTTTGTCACGATCGACATGCAGAAGGCAGGCAATCTTACCGTGCAGGTGCTGACGCTTGACGGTGCTGTCGTGAAAACACTGCAGAAGGGCAGAAAGTCTGCCGGTACGCACGGTTTCGGCTGGGACGGTACGAACGGCAGCGGAAAACCTGTCGCGCGCGGTATGTACTTCATCCGCGTCATCGGCCCGGATATTGATGAAACGCGCAAGGTCATGGTTGTCAGAAATTAGCCTCTATTGCATAAAAATTGACGGAGTAGTAGAGTAGGGGCATGGCACTAGAACACAGAAAAGATGAACGATTCGAAGATATCGGTCGCGTTGATGCTCAGAATCTTTGTGTTTTTCCCGGCGTACTTGTTGATATAAGTATGCTCGGCTGCAGAATCAGATTTCCAGCTGTACTTGATGTTGATATGGAAGCTGATTTTGAATTGAAAATTACTCCTGCTAGAAAATATTCACTCCAAAACATTCAATTGATTGGTCATCCTCAGTGGATAAAGAAGGAAGGCGAATCAACAGAAGTCGGCTTTAAGCTGCTCCGTTCTCCTGGAACCCGCATGCTCGGTACTTATGTGCAGAAACTGGCACTTGCTGAAGCAGAGTTCGAGGAAGAGGAAGAAATGCTCGCTCAATGCGCAACAGTCTAGAACAGCTTCCTGGCCTCGCTTTTTTAGGATATCCAGATAAAACCACATTCCTTCTTGAAGAAGTGTCTCTCAGATTTCCGTCTTTCGGGAAACCAGTGCTGTATGGCGATATTGCGTACTATCCGGATGCGCCTGTTCCTGCGGATGGTGTACTTCTTCCGTCTGGCGGCGTCATTCCGCTTTGGGCACGCTGTGCACTCCTGAAACCACTGCGCATCTCATTTGACTCGATAGGAGACGCTGCCACCGCACTTCGTGACATTCAGAGAAACTGGGCGCCGTATCAGTTTACGCAGTTCAGACGCGCTTCCCTTATTCAGGACAAACTCCCGTACATAAACCTGAAGGCGCACTCATTCCCGTACAAGGTGCCGTCATCGTCAATGGGCGTGTATACGCTGCTCGACGCGAATTCCATGCTCGCGTCTGCTGTCACGCAGTCGCATTTTCCGGCGGGCACTGTACTGCTGCAGGAAGATCACGTGAATCCGCCAAGCAGGGCTTACCTGAAAATAGAGGAGGCGCTTGTACGTTTCTCGGACGAATTCGACTGCGACATGCCTGCCGAAGGAGCGCGTGTGCTCGATGCAGGTGCATGTCCCGGCGGATGGACCTGGGTGCTGCGGCAACTCGGTTGCGACGTGACTGCCATTGACCGCGCGCCGCTTGCCGATTCACTCATGAATGACAGCGCCGTTCATTTCATGACACATGATGCCTTTACACTGAAACCATCTGAGCTTGGCCACTTCGACTGGATATTCAGCGACGTGATATGCTATCCCGAACGACTGTTCGGCTGGGTTACAGACTGGCTGGAAAGCGGTCTTTGCGATAATTTCATCTGCACCATCAAGCTGCAGGGCGGTACAGACTGGGACCTTATTGATAAATTTGCTTCAATTCCTGACAGCCGCGTGGTACACTTATGTTATAATAAACATGAGTTTACATGGATGCACTGCGGCAAGCATTGATGACGTGCCTCCATGTGCTGTAATGGCAGAGTTTCAGGAGGCAGTATGAGCCAGACAGAGCGTATTCTTTATCTCGACAGGATGATGCGTGCAAACGGCAGGGTGACCGTGCAGCAGGCAGCTGACGCCTTTGAAGTATGTACACGGCAGATCAAGCGTGACATTGAGTACATGCGTGAACGTTTTGAAGCGCCTATTGAGTACAGCCGTGCCATCCATGGATACCGCTACGAAAGACAGTTTAAGAAACTCGAGTTCGCGGACCAGCATTTCGTTCTTTTTTCCGTTATCTTGAAATCACTTCTTGGCAATCAGCAGTACATTCCTGTTGAATCGAAGGAATTGTTCGGCTCTGTCGAAGATTCTATCCCGAAGAATTACCGGGAACTCTGCAACAGCATTTCGTATCAGATGCCGTCTGTTTCTCTCATTAAGCCTGACCAGTTCATGGTTATTTTTGATTCAATCATTTACAGGAAGTGCCTGCAGATTTCATACAGGAATATTGACGGCGAGGCTTCTGAACGTCTGATAGAGCCTGAGCGTGTTATTAATTACAGTGGCTCATGGTACATCGTATGTTTTGACAGGAAAAGCAATGAAATCCGTACGTTCCTGCTGTCCCGTGTTGAGAAAATCACGTTGACTGATGAGAAATTCATGCCGCACAAAGCAGGATATCCCAACATGAAGTTCAAGTCGTATCAGGATGAGTTGAACGACCGTGTTTCAAGCAGTTACGGAATTTTCATGGGCAAGAATGTACAGAAAGTCACGATTGCCTTTTACGGCAGTGGAAAACGCATCGTAGCGTCACAGCAGTGGCATCCGAAGCAGAAACTTGTTCCCGGAAAAGATGACGAGCCGACGCTGCTTTCATTCCCGGTAGCTTCTTTCACGGAAGTTGTCGGCAGAATCCTGTCATTCGGTGCACTCGCAAAGCCTGTGGAACCACCGGAACTTGTGGAACTGTGGCGTTCTGAAGTAAAAAAAATGGCGGAACTGTAACAGCCCGCCATTTCATCAAATCAATTTCAGATAATCAATATCCCGAGTCACGAAGGATTGCGTCGAATTCCTCTTTCTTTTTAGTCAGTTTCAGGTAGGGAATTGCAAGTCCCTGAATATTGCCTGCACGGAGAGGTTCGACAATTTCTACAATAAGGTCATACAACGGAGTAAGCCCTACGTTTGCAAGAGAGCCCTTGAGCGAATGTGCCAGATCAAATGATTTTGTTACATCGCCGGCTTCAAGCGTGCCCCCAAGTTCTTCAAAACTGGGATCATGCATGACTGTTTTGACAAGTTTGCAGTAAAAGTCTTCATCATCAAGACAGCGCTTCTTGGCACCGTCTACATCACATCCCCAATTTTTCAGTTCTGTGCAGAGCTTATTCATCAAGGGCTCCTGATGTCAGTGCCTTGACAGTCACATCGTATGCTTCTTTTACAGCAGGAAGCAGCTCACGTGCTTTATCAAGATTCCTGTCGCGCAATGCTTCTACAAGAACAAAAAGTGCGTCATAGAACCTTGTAAGACTTAAGTTTCCTGATGTTCCCTTAAGGGAGTGGGCGCTTGAAAATGCTTCATCAATATCGCCTTTTTCAAGAGATTCAAGCAGTGCCGGGTAGTATTGGTCATCCGGAAATTTCCTGAGATATTTCACGTAAATTTCCGTCCGGTCGCTGAAACGCTTTAGCCCCTCGTCGAAATCAATTCCGGCCTGAATCAGAACATCCTTGTTCATCTTTTATAAACTCCTCAGTCTGAAAAACAATGGTGTATAGTAATATTCTAGCATGTTCCCGCAGAATGACAAGGATAAATTCCGATATTTTTTTTACAAATTTCGCGTATTGCGTGCCGGATGGCTTTTTTGTTACAATGAGCCATGCTGTTAAAGAAACTTGAAGAAATGGCCAGACGCTATGATGAAGTGAATGCTCTTGTCCAGGATCCTGAACTTATTAAGGATCAGAAACGCTATAAGGAAATTATGCGTGAGCATGCACACCTGACCGAAGTCATGGAAGCTTATAAGGAATATAAGGAAGTGCTTCAGGGAATTGAGGATGCAAAAATCCTCATAACCGAAGAAGAAGACCATGATATGAAGGAAATGGCCCGCGAGGAACTTCATGAACTTGAAGAGAAGCAGCCGAAGCTCGAGGAAAACCTGAAATTCCTGCTCATCCCGCCGGATCCTCTTGAAGAAAAGAATATTATCGTTGAAATAAGAAGCGGTACAGGTGGTGACGAGGCGACTCTGTTCGCGGCCGAACTGTTCCGCATGTATACACGCTACGCGGATATGAAGGGCTGGAAGTACGAAGTTATGGACGCCTCAGAAACCGAAGTCGGCGGATACAAGGAAATAAGTTTCAGCATCAGCGGCAAGTTTGTATACGGATGTCTGCGTTATGAAAGTGGCGTTCACCGCGTACAGCGCGTTCCTGTCACGGAATCTCAGGGCCGCGTTCAGACAAGTGCCGTAACAGTCGCTGTCCTTCCTGAAGCAGAAGAAACGGAAATAGACATAAAGCCGGAAGAAGTTCGCGTCGATGTCATGCGCGCGGGCGGTCCGGGCGGTCAGTGCGTCAACACGACAGACTCTGCAGTACGACTGACCCATATTCCTACCGGCATCGTCGTCATCCAGCAGGATGAAAAGAGCCAGACGAAGAACAAGGCAAAGGCCTGGCGTATCCTTCGCGCACGTCTGTTTGACTTCTACGAGTCAAAGAAGAACGCAGAACGTGCCGCTGCCCGTAAGAGCATGGTTGGCTCAGGTGACCGCTCAGAGAGAATCCGTACGTACAACTTCCCGCAGAACCGCGTCACCGACCACCGCATCAACTTGACTGTGTACAAGCTCGATCAGTTCATGCAGGGCTACTGCGATGAAATCATCGACGCGCTCGGCGTATATGCAAAGGAAGAACAGCTCAAGGAAGCAACTGCTGCCCAGCAGTAAGTAACATTAATCAGATTACTCATGTGTTAAATAAATATAGGAGAGAGTTCACAATGCTTGAGTTAAAACATGTAACTAAAAAGTATGGTGACTTCACCGCTGTAGACGACCTTAGTTTTACAGTAAGGGAAGGAACCATCGTGGGCCTGATTGGACCGAACGGCGCCGGAAAATCGACGACGTTCCGCATGATCATGGACATCATCAGACCGGATGCAGGTGAAATCCTGCTTGACGGAAAGCCGTTTGCATCTGAGGATACGGACAAAATCGGCTATCTGCCAGAAGAACGCGGTCTGTACAAAAAGCAGAAAATCTGCGACACCGTTGCCTACCTTGCAGCCCTGAAGTCAGTACCGCGTCAGGAAGCCATGAAGCGCCTTGACGCATGGCTTGAACGCTTTGAGCTTCAGGAATGGAAGACAAAGACAATCGACAACCTGTCAAAAGGTATGGCGCAGAAAATCCAGTTCATTTCATCAATCCTGCATGATCCGAAAATCATCTTCCTGGACGAGCCTTTCACCGGCCTTGACCCTGTCAGCGCGGATGAGCTTTTGAAAGTAATTCTTGAGCTCAAGAAAGAAGGACGCATCATCGTCTTCTCAACGCACGTCATGGAGCAGGCCGAGCGCGTGTGCGACCACATCATCATGCTGAACCACGGCAAGAAGCTGCTCGATGGTTCTCTCGCCGACATAAAGCGCAAGTTCGGCAGCAACACACTGACTGTAGAGTTCGCTCCGTCAGAAGGCGCTGAAGCCGGCGCTATTGATGCTGTCTTCCAGGGCCTTGAGGGGCTTGCTTCTGTTAAGGCAAACGGAAATGTCGTGAACGCAGTGTTTGCAGAAAACGCTGATCAGGCAGCACTGGCAGCCGCAGTGACTGCAAAGGCTGCAGAAAAGAAACTCGTCATTTCAAGTTTCAAGATTGATGAACCAGACCTTCATTCAATCTTCATCAGCATTGCAGGAGAAGAAGAATGAAAAACAAGCTTAAGGTAGTATTCAACTACGAGTTCAAGAAACTCGTCACTTCAAAAGGATATATCATTGCAACGGCACTTGGACCGTTCCTTATCATAGCAATGCTTGGCATTTCTGCTTTTGCGGGTGCAAACGCGGCTTCTATGGACAGCGACGAACCGGTACATATCGCGCTCGTTGCTGCAGAAAAAAACAATGCGACGTATGCAGTCCGTGACACACTTACCGCTTTCGGCTGGCAGGTTGAGGAAGCTTCTTCAACAGACGGTCTTGATGCGCGTGTTTTCGCGGATGAGATTGACGGCTATTGTGTTGCAGGCGCTGACAACAGCTTCAGCTGGTATTCAGACGATACCGGCAACATGGGACTTACTTCAACGCTTGAAAGTGTCATTTCTGAAAGCATCATCAACGCGCGTCTTATTGATGCAGGTATTGATCCTGTTCTGGTACGCCAGCTTTCGGAGCAGACAACGCTCAAGACGTACAAACTTTCTCAGGAAAAGTCAGGAGCAGAGGAAACGAATGAAAGCAATGAGTTCCTGGTTAAGCTGCTCGTTCCGCTCGTATTCGCCATGCTCATTTACATGTCCCTCCTGCTCTACGGTCAGATGATCGGCCGCTCAGTTGTAACTGAAAAATCTTCAAAGATTGTCGACGTCCTGCTTTCGTCAGTGCGTGCTCAGGATCTGCTTTTAGGAAAGCTCCTCGGCGTAGGAGCCGGCGGCCTTATTCAGTACGGAATCTGGATGCTTTTCGGTCTTATCGGCATCAAGGTGACTGACATGCTCAGCATCAACCTGAACCTGCCGTTCATGAGCTTTGTATGGCTGACAATCTTCTTCTTTCTGGGCTTCATCCTGTTTGGACTTGGTTACGCGGCAATCGGTGCGGCAAGTGAAGATGAGCAGCATATGGGTGAGCTTTCATATCCGTTCATCATGGCGCTTATCGTGCCGCTTGTTTTCATTTCAAACATTGCACAGAATCCGGGCAGTACGCTCGCCATCGTCCTGTCAGAGATACCGCTTACATCTCCGATGGTCATGCTGACACGCCTGCTGCAGGGCAGTGTTCCTGTCTGGCAGCTTGCCCTGTGTATTGCACTGCTGCTTGGCTCCATCTGGGGTATGGTCAAACTTTCTGCCCGCATCTTCCGCGTGGGAATCATGCAGAGCGGCAAGAACTTCAGCTTCAAGGATATGAAGCTCTGGCTTACTTTCAAGGAGTAAGAGTTTCACCGGCGTATGTGCGAAGGCTTTTTCACAGCAGACATGACTCTTGGCGAGGCGCGCCGAACTTTCAGAAAGCTCCTTGCTGAATGTGACAATGCCTTCGTACGCCAGACTCCCGCCCTCGATGCGGATGTAATCATCTGCCACTTCGGGGGCTTTCCCCGCACGCACCTGCTCACACACGAGGATGAGCAGATATCGTTCTATCTTGCAGAAGAACTTTCTCTTGCACTTGAACGGCGGCTTTCAGGACTTCCTGTCGCGTACATAATCAACGAAAAAGAATTTTACGGCCGGCCGTTCTACGTCGACCAGAATGTGCTCATCCCGAAGCCGGACACGGAACTGCTGGTGGAACTTGCCACAGCCGATGCCCGCCGCCGCATGTCTGAGATGCGGGTGGGGCCTTCAGAGCAGAATCTGCTTGCGGGAGACGCGGGGCGCGTGCTCCGCATAGCGGACATCTGTACGGGGTCGGGCTGCATCGCCATCTCGCTGCTGCTGGAGTTATGCGGCGGCGGTGCCTTCGCTGCAGATGACGGCCTTGCCAGCAGTGGACCAGGGGACGGTTCTCTGGTCACGGAAATTGCTGCCACAGACATTTCTGACGGGGCATTACGTGTTGCCATGACTAATGTCGAAAAGCTCGTTCCGGATGTTCTGCGCCCCCGCATTTCACTCCTGAAAGGCGATTTGTGCGCGCCTCTTGATGCGGTGCCAGCACCTGCAGCTGACGGTCATCCGGTTACCGAACGACTGTTCGACATCATCGTTTCAAACCCGCCGTATGTGCCGGCAGCAGTTACCGACGAGCTGCTTGCAGACGGACGTGGAGAACCGCGTCTTGCGCTCGACGGCGATACGGACTCCGCCCTTGCCTTGAAAGACGATAGCGGCCTGCATGACAAACCTGCCTTAAAAGACGGGGACGGACTTGCCATCATCAGGCGGCTCGGGCCACAGGTATTCCAGCACCTCGCTCCCGGCGGAACATTCTTTCTTGAAACAGGCGAATATAACGCAGAAGACGCAGCACGCCATCTCACAACGTGTGGCTTCACGAACGTGCGCATCCACAAAGACCTTTCAGGTCAGTTCCGCGTAACCGAAGCTCATCGTCCGCTGTAAGCAGATTCATCTCATCCATTACACTACAAGTTTCAATTTGCCTTCCCATTTTCTATTGTTTATCTTTAAGAATGACCGCATAATGTATACAGGCATCATATGAAAGACAAGTATGCAGATTTAACCACAATAGACCAGTTTTTCTCACTTTTCCCGGATTACGATGAAGCTGACCGGAAAATCATCTCATCCGCATGGAATGATCTGTGCGCATCAGATCCCGGGGAAAAAGCTGTCCGTCACTGCCTGCGTACTGCCGCTATTCTTGCCGCTTCCCAACTTGACGCGGACAGCATCATATCCGCACTGCTCCATGATTCTCTTGAGCGTGGTACATCTGCGGACGACATTGAAACGAAATACGGAAAATCAGTACGTGTCATCCTCGAAGGTTCATCACGCATTACGGGGTTGAAGATTCAGAACAAGACCCTGCAGCAGGCAGACAGTGTCAGGAAGATGCTGTTCGCCATGGTAGATGATATCCGTGTCATTCTTGTGAAGATGGCAGAACGTCTTGACCGCCTGCATTCTATGAAGGACGACGATGCTGAAGTGCAGAAGGCTCTTGCCCAGGAAGCCCTTGACGTGTGGGCACCGCTTGCATCACGCCTTGGTATGTCGTCAATAAAGGATGAGCTTGAGGACCTGAGCCTTAAGGTAACGAATCCCGACGCCTACGACCAGATAAAGCACATCATCAATTTACGGCAGGGCGAACGTGCGGACTATCTGAACCGCGCGCAGAATGCCATACTTGCGGCTGCAGAAAAGGCAGGCATTCAGGTGCGCATTTCAAGCCGTGCAAAACACTTCTATTCGATTTACCAGAAGATGCGTAAACGTGGAAAAGGCGTTGACGAAATTTTTGACCTTTTCGCCATCCGCCTTATCTGTTCGACAAATGTTGAATGTTACACGCTCGTCGGACTTGTCCATAATCTGTGGAAGCCGCTTGACGGTCGTTTCAAGGATTACATCGCCATGCCAAAGGCCAACGGATATCAGAGCCTTCACACGACGGTTATGTGCGATGGCATGCCTCTTGAAATTCAGATAAGGACAGAGGAGATGCACTCCGTCGCCGAGCATGGTGTGGCGAGTCACTGGCTGTACAAGAAAGGCACCAACCGCGACAACGTTACACTTGAAAACCTGTCCATCATCAATCAGCTCAAGAAACTGCGTCAGGAGCAGGGAAACGATTCCGAGCTGTTCAATGAGATTCGCGAGGAACTGCTGGGCGACTCTATCTTTGTCTTTACTCCCAAGGGCGATGTCCGTGAACTGCCGATCGGTTCTACGGCGATAGATTTTGCGTACAGCATTCACACGCATATTGGCGAAACGATTACGGGAGCAAAGGCTGACGGACACATCATTCCGCTGTCGAGCCCGCTTGAAAACACGCAGATTATTGAAATCCTCACAAATCCGCAGGCGCACCCTGTCGAAAATCAGCTGCAGTTCGTAAAGACTGCCAAGGCAAAAAGCAAGATAAAGGCATATCTTCTTCAGCATAATCCTGAATGGCAGCCGGAGCAGAAGCAGACGGTATCACAGCAGAGCGCACCACAGATTCAGCCGTCGCTCCACTTTGCAAAAGGTGACGGGCAGCGGGATGTGGCGGATGACCGTGACGCAGCAAATGCCGGCGGCCCTGTACAGCAGTCGGAGCCGGTGAGAATACGCATCGGGGACACGACGAACTTCCTGGTAAAGGCTGCAGGGTGCTGTAATCCTGTGTATGGCGACGATATCATCGGCTACGTGTCACGGGGACGCGGCCTTATCATTCACCGCGCCGCATGTCCGGAGTTTGCACGTATTCCGAATGTGCATGAACGCACAGTCGATGTCGTCTGGGAAGAGAAACCTGTCATTCCGGCATCCCTCGGACGCTCACAAAAGCGCCGGTAAATCAGTTGCTGGTGAGATGATTTTCCCTCTTTTTGGGATGGTATTTTGTAGTAAATAGTGCTATCCTATGTATTATGGGCGAGGTGAAATCTTCTTTCGGAAGACAGATTGTATTTGTTAATCCGTCATATCTGTTAAAGACATTTATCATTCAGAAGCTTCTCGAAATGGAGTATGAGGTTTACTACGTAGAAAGTATACGTAGTGTGAAGACCATACTCCGCAAGTTCCCTCATGCCATGTGCCTTGTTGACGTTGATACAACAATGGCTTCTGAAGAATTTCTGAATTTCATTGCCTCAATAGAACGCAGTCCGGAGTTCCCAGATGTTCTTGTTGGCGTTCTTACACGGCGTATGGCCAGTCTGCAGAAGCGGTATTGCGAGGAACTCACTCTTGCGGCAGGCTTTATCAATACATCTGCAAACAAAGAAGCAATTCTTGAAGAACTTACGACGCGCTTCCTGTCGTACGATGTAAAAGGACGGCGTCAGTTTGTCCGTGTTTCCCTGACAAATGAATCTGGTGCGCAGTTCTATTGTAAGGTAAAAGGTCTTGCGACCCACTTCCCGTTACGTGATATCAGTTCCTGCGGTTTTGCCTGTGAGGCAGCGGGATATCCTGAAGCAGCGTTTACCATTAACTCACTTATTCCCGGCGAGTTGCGTCTTGGCACGACAATTCTGCCGTGCTCGGTTGTTCTGTTTGCCATAAAAAAAGTTGGCACGAGTCTTATGCTCGTCATGCTGTTTGCACAGACAAATGCATGGAGTAACAAAAGGACAATCAGATCGTTTGTTGCAGAAACCTTGCAGCGGACAATTGATGGCATTACGGCAAACAGTGCACCGGATGACATGGACTATTCCAAAATGGATGAGTCTCTTCCTCCGAAGCCTAAATCTGTTGATGCTGAGGTACCTGCGGATGAAAAAGCACTTGCCGGCGAGGAGGACAATGCGGCTGCAGAAGAAAAAGAAGCAGACCCTCAGCCGGGAACTGAGCCTGAACAGAAAGCCAGTGACAGCACTCCTGAAACGCAGAATGATGGGACCAGTGTTTCTACTGAAGCAGAATCTTCTGTAGAAGACCAGAACTGATAGATAGAGGATTCGCATATGGGCAACTGGAATCCGGCGTTCGGCCGTAAGCTGATTTTCATAAACCCAGGGTTTGTCATTAAAAGTTATATCATTCCTGCTTTGCTGGAAATGGAGTATGAGGTTTATTACACGGAAGAACCCCGATACACCAAGGCGCTTCTCAGGGCTTTTCCGGAAAGCATCTGTTTTTTTGATATAGATTCAGGTATGTCTGAAGATGAATACCTGCACCTCATTCTTTCCATTGAAAGTAATCCTGCATTCTGTAATGTTCTTGTCGGCGTTATTTCACGGAAAATCGGTATTACACAGCGCAATTTCATGATGAACGTACAACTTGCCGCCGGATATCTTCCAAGAAGTGGTAACAAGGACGAATTACTGAATGCAATTGCTTCCGTCTGTCAGTTGAATGATGTAAAAGGTCGCCGTCAGTATGTCCGTATCTCAACGCCAGAAGGAGCAGAAGCTGTTTTCTCATGCATGGTAAACGGTGCGCAGATGCATCTTCCTATCAAGGATATCAGTACCTGCGGATTCGCCTGTGACGCAGTCGGTTGCGCCAGGGAAGACTTTACCCTTAATTCTATTATCCCGGGAAAACTGATTCTGGGACAGATTGTCCTTCCGTGTAATGCTGTCCTGTATGCGATGAATCCGACAAGCGTTTCTGTCATTCTTGTTTTCCTGTTCGCCGGTAAGGGAAATCCACTGAGCTTAAAGAAAAATATCAAGGCATTTTCTTCTGTTGCACTTCAGAAGGTTGCTGCTGCAATCTGCGTACGGGAGGGACTTGATTCTACGGATTATACAAAGAAACCCGAGAATGCAGAGAAGGTTGAAGTCCTTGCAGATCTTGAAGAATGCGATGATTTCTACGCCGACGATGACAATCAGTCTGGTTTGAGCTACACGAGCATTAATTCTGGAAATTAACGGCCCTTATTTGGCTGCGGAACAGATTTTATCCTGACAATGAATCCGTCACAGACTGGCTTGTCTGTCCAGAGAAGATAGCCGTGATCATGTCCTGTCCATGGAACAAAACAGCCCGTTTCAGGATCTACAAACCGGAATGTTGTGTCCTGTATGCCGGTGCAGTCAGGCCCGACGTACTCAACGAACGACTCTGCCTCTATGCGGTTCAATGGGTCAAAGTGATATAATCGCGCGCCGGTTTCTGTCGTAAGGGGATGCGGTTCCTTTTCAGGATGATCTTGAATGTCCTTCTTTTTAGCGGCAAGTGCATCCGGGTGAAGCGACGCCATCATGGTGTCAAACTCAGTACGTGTCGCCGCGCCTTTTTCTGCAATGGCGGCAGTTTCTTCGTCGGAGAGTGGGGCGCCGACAGTAGCCGCCAGCTCAAATTCACTGAATGATTCACCGACAGTCGTCTTGTCAGCGTCTTCGTGGTTGTAGAAAAATCCTGTGGCAAATTCGCGGTGGGCCGCCTTGTACAGTTCTGCAACGTACGGGGCTGCTTCTTCGTCGCTTATTTTTCCTTCAAGGGCATCGAGCGCCTTTCTGTACGCGCGTGTCGTCATGGCGACGTAGTACAGGCTTTTCATGCGGCCCTCTATTTTCAGGGAATCAATTCCGGCGGCCTTCATGTCCGCGAGATGATCTACCATGCAGAGGTCTTTCGATGAAAGAATTGCCGTGTAATCTTCGCCTTCAAACACGGGAAAGTGTTCGTCGGGGCGCTGCTGCTCGGTCAGGTAC
>JAZUFS010000168.1:0-5308 GCA_045640805.1 Treponemataceae bacterium | reverse complement strand
TCTGCTTAAGACTGCAAAGAAGAATTACAAGCTTGCAGGCAAGAAAGCACCTAAGTCAATGACAGCATATGAGGTTGTAAGTTCTTTCACATCAAAGAATGGACTCACGACTGTAGTAGAGAATCACTATCGTGAAGAAATCCTTGCTGCAAAGGACAAGTATACGAACAGCGTAAAGCTCGGACTTGACCTTTCAGGTGGTATGAGCATCATCATCAAGGCTGACCTTGACGAAGCCCTCACACAGCAGGGTGGTGCCGCAGCAGTCGGTGATGTAGATGAGTTCAAGGCTACGGCAATGGCTCAGGCAATTGAGACACTGACTGGTCGTATCGACAAGTTCGGTCTTTCTGAGCCGACAATCCGCCAGCAGGGTGATGACCGTATCTATATTGAAATTCCTGGTGCTGCAGATGCAAACCGCATCAACTCAATCGTCATGGGTAAGGGTATCCTGAACTTCCGCCATGTCGATATGGAAGCAACAACTGCTTTCAGAGAATACTATGCAGCTAATCCTACAAAGACTTTCACTTCAAGTGGTGAACTGCTTGACCTTTCAATCATTCCGGAAGGTACTGAAGTACTCGGCCTTTACACAAAGGATGAGTACGGTCTTGACCAGCGCGTTGACTGGCTTGTCGTCGACAAGGAAGTAATCCTTGACGGAAGCCACATCAAGGCAGCATCTGTCGTAAGCGACAATATTACAGGTCAGCCACAGGTTGCCCTGACACTTGATGCTGAAGGTGGAGACATCTTCTATGAGTATACAGGCGAGCACGTCGGTGATTACCTTGGCATTGTTTCAGACGACAAGGTAAAGTCAAACGCAGTCATCAACGAGGCAATTCCTGGTGGAAACGTTTCAATCAGCGGATTCGACCTTGAAGAGGCACAGAACCTGCAGAAGGTTCTTCAGACAGCATGGCTGAACGTTCCGCTCACTGTAGAAAGCCAGCAGGTTGTCGGTGCTTCACTCGGAGCAAAGTCAATCAAGGAAGGACTTACAGCCCTCATCGTCGGTCTGTGTGCCGTTCTCGTATTCATGCTCATCTGGTACAAGGGTGCAGGTGTCAACGCTGTCGTTGCTCAGATCCTCAACCTGTACTTCATGTTCAGTATCCTTTCTGCATTCAACCTGACAATCACCCTGCCGTCTGTTGCAGGTATGATCCTTACCATAGGTATGGCAGTCGACGCGAACGTCATCATCTTTGAGCGCATCAAGGAAGAACTTACACTTGGAAAGAGCCGCGCAGCTGCAATTGCAGCCGGTTTCGACCGCGCATTCTGGGCAATCATGGACTCGAACATTACAACATTCATTGCTGCAATCTTCCTGTCACAGCTCGGTACCGGTTCAATCCAGGGCTTCGCAGTTTCTCTTGCAATCGGTGTATGTTCATCTGTATTTACAGCACTGTTCGTATCACGCCTTATCTTCGACTTCAACACTGACGTCATGAAGCACGAAAAGGTAAGCATCGGCTGGAGGACAAAATAATGAAAAAGGTAATTCAGTTCAATAAATTCTTTGTTCCAGCAGTAATCATCAGTTCTGTACTCATTATTGCCGGTATTGCAGGACTTCTGACAGCCGGAATCAATTTCGGCCTTGACTTTGAGCCTGGTATGATTGAGAACGTTCGCGTTGTTCCAACTGCAATCGAACTTTCCTATTCCGGTAACGCAAACATTTCTGTTGAGACTTCAGCCCAGAAGGTTGATTTCGTCATAAGCGGTTCCGGAGCAGACAACGAGACTAAATCATTCCCATACATCACATACGAGACTGTAGGTGATATGGTTGTCGCAATGAATCAGGTAAACGGTGTCACAGCAAAGGCTGTCGCTCCGTCTGCAACAAAAGCAGCAGACTTCTTCGGAAGCTCTGACAAGAACACAGTACTTTCTTCAGAAACATACCGCCTGTATTACGCCCCTGAAAATGCAGACATTGTTTCAATTGAAGACGTACGTTCACTGTTCGAGTCACTCGATGGCTGTTCAGTAAAGCAGAGTGGTGCAGCTTCTGAAAATACATTCCAGATCCGCACAAAGGATGACGGTGTAGAAAATGAAGCAAGCAAGCTCATGCAGGAAGAAGTTCTTTCACGCTTTACAGCAAAATATGGCGAAGCAAATGTCGCCGTCATCAAGACAGACTTCGTCGGTTCAAAGTTCTCAAGCACACTTGCTACAAAGTCAGTATTCCTGGTTCTCGCAACTCTGGTCCTGATTTTCCTGTATGCAACAATCCGCTTCAAGTGGGACTTTGCTCTCGGTTCTGTCATTGCACTTCTGCATGACTCTTGCATCATGATTGCCTTCATCGTAGCAACACGCATGGAGTTTGACTCCCTGACACTTGCCGCAATCCTGACAATTGTCGGTTACTCAATCAACGCTACAGTCGTTATTTTCGACCGCGTACGTGAGAATATCCGTATCGGTGCTTCAAAGAACTTTGTTGAAATCATCAACATCTCTCTTTCTGACACACTGTCAAGAACAATCATTACAACAGTCACAACGCTGCTTGCAGCTATCGCCCTGTACATCTTCACATCAGACAGCATGAAGAACTTCGCTCTGCTGCTGATTGTTGGTCTTCTTTCAGGTGCTTATTCTTCAATGTACATCTCAGGTGCTTTCGTTTCTGCATGCCGCAAAAACTGGAAGCTTTCTGATGAGAAGAAAGCTGACGCTCAGTAATTGATTGCGGGGCTTTCACAGTCCCGATATGAAAACCGCAGAATGGTTCGCCGTCCTGCGGTTTTTTTATGCCATCCTCAAAATCTCGACAACACGCCGTTCATTTGTTATCATATAAGCAAATGTCAGATACAGATAATCAGTTCAAAGATATAAAGGATGCCATACGGCGTCAGGGACTCATTAAGGTTCCTGTCATGGATGAAGAGCAGGAAAAAGAGAGCACGTATCGACGTGTCGCAAAATTCCTGCTGCTCATTGGCGTGGAAGAAGCTGCAAAAATAATTCCCCATCTTCCGCAGGATCAGGTGGAGAAAATCGTTCCTGAAATTGCTTCCATACGGAATGTGTCGCAGGAAGAAGCTGTCGTCATACTTGCCGAATTCCAGTCACTGCTGCAGAAATCACGTGAGCAGGGCGGCGTTGACACTGCCCGCGATATCCTCGTGAAGGCGTACGGCGAAAAGCGCGCAGATGATGTCATGAAAAAGGCTGTTCCGTTCGCAGAAGGAAAGCCGTTCGAATATTTACAGGACATTGAAGCCGAGAAACTCTATATCCTCTTAAAAGACGAAAGTACTCCCGTGAGGTCACTCGTCCTGTCACAAATTCCACCGAAGATTGCCGCCGAGACAATTAACGCCATGAATGCTGATGAAAAAGCCGCGGTAGTTTCATTCCTGGCTAAGATGAAGAATATTGATCCCGAAACGCTCCGCCGAGTAGACAAGAGCATACACGAGAAAGTACTTGCCGTGAACACGCAGAAGGCAGACAGAATTGACGGCCGCGGTGCACTTGCGGATATTCTGAAGCGCATGGACGTTTCAATGGAGAACAGCATCCTGGCGTCCCTTGCCCATGAAGATCCTGCCCTGAGCGATGATCTGAAAGAGCGGCTGTTTACAACGGAAGACTTCCTTAATGCGGATGACCGTTACCTTCAGGAATATCTTCGCGGCAAGCAGGACATTGAAATTGCATACATCATTGCGGGCAAGAAAGACAGTTTCCGCATGAAGATATTCTCCAACCTGTCGACGACACGCGGGGATCAGGTACTTGAAGAAGAACAGCTGCACAAGCCCATGCTCAAAGCGGATGTAGATGCAGCTACAAACAGATTCTTTACGGATATGCGCCGCGCGTGGGAGAAGGGTGACCTGTTCATTACCGGCCGTGACGATGACGTATACGTGTGACAGATATACACGTGTGAGGAAATAATGAAAAAAAACGATACATACAAAAACTGGCGTGTACTGGATGTCCAGGATCTCGCTGAATACAACTCCGTGGGAATATGGCTCCGTCACGAAAAAACGGGAATGGAAATTTTTCACCTGCTCAATGATGACGAGGAAAATATGTTCTCGTTCGGTTTCCGCACCATTCCGAATGATTCAACGGGCGTGGCACACATCATCGAGCATTCTGTACTCGCGGGATCAGAGCGCTATCCGCTTAAGGATCCGTTCATCGTATTGAATAACCAGAGCATAAAGACATATCTGAATGCAATGACGTTCCCCGATAAGACTGTCTATCCTGCAGCAAGTTTCGTTGAAAAAGATTATTTCAACCTGATGGCCGTTTATGGGGATGCAGTCTTCTTTCCGCTGTTGAAGGAAGTTATTTTCAGGCAGGAAGGGCACCGTGTCGAGGTGGATGAACAAGGAAACCTGTCAATTCAGGGTGTTGTCTACAATGAGATGAAGGGCAACTACTCAAGCTTTGACGGCTATGCGAATGAAATGGCAGTACTCGGCGTCCTTGAGGATACAGTGTACGACAATGATTCGGGAGGAAACCCAAAGAATATTCCTGACCTTACGTACGACCAGTTCCGTGCCTTCCATAAAGCATATTACAATCCGTCGAACTGCCGCCTGTTCCTTGCGGGTAACATTCCGACAGAAAAGCAGATTGACTTCATAAACGAGCGCTTTGTCGAACCATGGCTTACGCGGAATCCGTCTTTCACGTCACCTCTTGCACTTAAGAAAGATGCAGAGGAAAAAGGGTTCCGTTTCGACACAGGTGCATTCCCGTCGTTCTCTGAACCTCGTGTAAGAAATATTACGGGACCGAAAGGCGGCGAAGATTCAGACAAGAATCCGACGTGCGTTGTAAGCTGGGTCCTGGGAGAAACCCGCGATGTTTCCCTCTACATGAAAGCGGCTCTCCTTGAAGAAATACTCCTTGGCCATGACGGTTCTCCGCTAATGCGCGTACTTCTTGAAAGTAATCTCGGTGAAGACGTAGCTCCGTCTTCAGGCGCAGATGCCGACCTTGCATGGATTACTTTCGCGGCAGGACTCCGTGGCGTTTCTGGAAAGAAAACAGTAAAAGATACTGAAAAAGGCATCAAAACAACAACAAGTATTAAGAAGACAGATATTCCATTAACAACAAAAGAAGTTAAAGAAATTGAATCTGGAAAATCTGTTATTTTTACTCCGGGTATATACGAGTTAGAGGATACCATTCAGGTTAATAACGAGAACACCATTTTGCTTGGAATGGGTTATGCAACATTAAGAAATAAAAATGGCAATAAAATTAAAATAAAAGATTTCAAAATAGAAGA
>JAZUFS010000167.1:0-1892 GCA_045640805.1 Treponemataceae bacterium | reverse complement strand
TTCGAGCAGCTCGACTCAACGCGCGGCATCGTCGACTCATTCGCTTTCTCAAAAGACATGCCGATCCATGTTACCGAGTTCAACACATCCTACATCCCGAATGCGCCGGTGCACGACATGAACTTGAACGCCGCATATATTGCGAACATGCTTTCAACATTCGGCGACAACCACGCATCCTACTCATACTGGACATTCGGTGACATCTTTGAAGAGTTCGGCGTGCCATACACCCCGTTCCACGGCGGTTTCGGCCTTGTCGCAGACGGGCTTATTGAAAAGCCGACGTTCTGGTCGTTCGCGTTCTACAAGAAGCTGACGAAAGACTACGTGAAGTGCGTGCTCAAGACGCCTGAGTGCATCGTCGTGCAGTGTAAGCAGCCTGCAGAGAAGGGCGGGGCAACGTACTACAAGGGCATCGCCTGGAATGTCGACACAGAGATGAGCGGTAAGAGCATTGGACTCAATCTGGAACTGCCGCTGCCTGCAGGGGATGCTGCAAACGTGCTTCTCACCCAGCTTGTCGACGAGGATGTGTGCAATCCGCTCAAAGTCTGGCACAATCTTGGCGAGCACGCAAATCCCGATGCGGATGAGATAGAACTGCTCAGAACAGCTGCAAAGCCGCTTGTTGAGACAAAACGCTGTGGCAATAAAGTCAGCCTGACACTCAAGGAAAACGCTGTCTGCTACTTCGAGCTCAAGAATGAAGCCATCAAGAGCGACCGCGGATACACATACGGACGACTGGAGTAGAGCTTTACTTGCCGGAACCGATGTACGGGCAGCCGTGCTCCAGTGCCCAGCGAAGCGTCTGATTAAGCCGTTTCTGATAGCCTTTTCCGTCTTTTTTCAGGGCAGCGAGAAGATCCATGTCTATCTTGGTGTGAATATCCCCTTTCATCATCTTCACCCATTCCGGATGCACTTCATACCAGGGGCGAAGTTGGGAGATTTCTTCCGGGGTGAGAGGAGGAAAATCAGAATCATCGGTGTCAACAATGGCGTCTAATTTCTGTTTTTCTTCATCTGTCAGAGGTGGCAAATTTCTTAATTCATCTAATGTCATTCTGGTTATTGTACTCATCTATTTCCCCCTTGCGTGCAACACGAGCGGAAATAATCCGGATCTTTCCATTCCGCTCTGTAATGATAACTGCGATTAATCTCTGAACAATTCCTATAACTTTGTATCGTTCTTCCCAAAAAGTTGAATGATGGTTGTCGTAAATTTCCAGACGTTTTTCGTCCAAGAAAACTCTTGTCGCCGTTCGAAAATCAATTCCATGTTTCTGGATGTTGATTTTGTTCTTCCGTTCGTTCCATTCGAATTCCATGGTGAATGAAATGAACATAATATTATGAACATAATATTATGTTCATTGTACTCCTGTCAATAAAGTACTATGCAGTGAAAACAATCTGCATAGTACTTTACGCAGACGATGAGGTGATTTTTCAAAATTCTCTTAAAAAAAGCGTATTCTGCGTTAAGGATTGGAGCAGCGCCGGAGGCGTTCGGGAGCGGAGCGGACGAATGGAGCGCGGAGGCGCGGAACTGCGGAAAGCCTGACCCGTAGCGGTGCGGAGGGAAACGCCCTGAAAATAAAAGAGGCCCGGCATTTCTGTCCGGACCTCTCGCTTTTATAGCAGTTTATGTTGTTTTGACGTTGCCGCTTTCCGCCGCGTTCGCTCAGTCGAAGGTGAACGTGTCGAACTCGGCGATGATGTTCTTTGACCCGCTCAGGAACTCGAAGTAGACGGCGTGCTTTCCGACCAGGTTTGACACGGCTGCTTCTGCTTTTGTGTCGCCTTTCTTCATCTTCATTGTTGCGACAATCTTTCCCTTGTAGTTGTCAATGCGTACGTTTACGGTAAGGTCTTCTTTTGCC
>JAZUFS010000166.1:0-6400 GCA_045640805.1 Treponemataceae bacterium | reverse complement strand
TATGCTCCAGGAAAGGCTTCAAACGCTGGTGGTGTTGCAACATCAGGTCTCGAAATGAGCCAGAACTCAGAGCGCCTCTCATGGTCAGCTGAAGAAGTTGATGAGAAGCTCCACAGCATCATGATCAACATTCACGAGAACGCTTACAACACAGCTAAGAAGTTCGGCATGGAAGGCAACTACGTAGCCGGTGCAAACATCGCCGGATTCGTAAAAGTCTGCAATGCAATGATTGCACAGGGCTTAGTCTGATGAAAGGGGCTGCGTAAGCCCCCACAGGACAACCCTTGCTTAAGAGCCGCTTTTTCTGCACAATAACTGCAGATGAAGCGGTTTTTTTCTTTTACAGCAGCATTTTTCGCACTTCTTCTGGCGTTCAGCCCGTGTGTGGGAAGTTCGTGTCTGTCACGCACGCCGCACTCATCTGCTTTTTGGGGAGCTGACGCTTTCATGGGCGGGGCTGCCAGTACAGGCGCTGCATCTGCGGTCATTTCCGCGTATCAGGGCGAGGTTTCCGCCCGCTTTACTTCCCAGCGGGAATCTGATGTTCAGATCGTCTTAAACTCATCCGGCAAGTTCCGGCCCTCAACACGAAGCAGGTCGGGTACACCGGACGCTCTCAGCAAATCCGGAGGATGGGAAGGCTTTTCATCCTCATACACTACATCACATCCATTTTCCGGTGTTCTGTATCCCGCGCTCAGCAGGTTTCACCGGCATACGGCGTGGGTGCAGTCAGTGATATAGCCGCTGCCGCTGTTTTGCCTGTCACTGTAGGGGATGAGCCTGAACTGGTTTCAAAAAAAATCAGTTTACGTAATCACCACCAGTTCCGGCAGACTCCCGTACATGTCAGGAAAATCTTGATATGACAGGAGGTACCCTATGATCTGGAAAATCATTATTGGCTTTCTGGTCTTTGGCGCAATCACAGCGATAGCAGCTCACTTCTGGAGCTGAAAAAAGGCACCCGGTTGGGTGCCTTTTTTATTGACTGTTTACTCCGCCTTCAGGAACACGAATTCCCCGGGAGTGAGCCTGCCGTGGAAGAACGCGGCTTTTTCGCGTCCGAACCGTCCGACCGGTGCAATGCCTGCCTGCTCAAGTTCGCGCGGTCCCCATACGGGCGCTTTTTCATCTGCCTGCAGGATCTTCAGTTTTTGTGGTGCCGGCTTCCCTTCTTCAAGCTTGAAGTAGATGTTGAAGTCCTGCGGCTTGCAGTTATCGTTTGCATAGCAGTAGAGCGCGAATGTGCCGTTGTCGTACGTGAAGAGCGAAACGCCGCTCTCGGCATCAATCCAGACACGTTTGCCCGCACACAGTTCGTAGCGCATTGTCGTGAGCACTTCTTTCGGCAGGTCGAATATGCGTGACGGCATGTCCGGCAGGTTCAGCACGGTAATGCGGCCCTTGCCGTATGTCTCGTACATAATGATGCTTTCGTGATATTCGCCATGTCCCGCATTGCAGATTGACCAGCTGGCGTTGTTCCTGTGCTCCAGCAGCGGGAAACTGACCGGCGATGCAGTCTTTACGTACTGGCGGCCCATGGTGCCCGGCATATCCGCCTGGAACTCGTCTGCGTCAAGACGGCGGTTCGTGTACCGTACGCTCGTCAGGTCTGACAGACGCATGCCGGCCTTATCTGCGTGAAGTTCGTCGTATTTCTGTGCAGCGACGATGAAACCGCCTGTCATGATGACACGGCCGCCCTTTTCGGCGAATGCTGCAATCTTGTCGAGGATATCATCGGCAACGCGTGACGCCTTGAATGTGCGGGCAGCTTTTCCTGTACCGTCTGCCTTGAACGCGGTGGCGGCCTCTGGCGGTTCGTATGCCGCTTCGGCAGAGAATGACGCGGCAGTTACCATGACAGCAGGTGAAGACACGGGGTCATATTCCGGGAAGTCAGGAACCGGCTCAAATGGAATGCCTGCCATGCCAAGATAGTCTTCAATATGGTCTTCGCCGCTTGCGTTGAACGGAACATACACTTTAAGGCCCGTCGGGTTCCCTACCTGGGAAAGCAGTGCGTCTATCTTCTGATACTGGAAGCCGAGTGGTGTAGCGCGTCTGTTGTTGTAGATTGCCGGCCAGCAGAACATCATGAGTTCCTTGCTGCGGCTGAAGGCGGTCAGGTACGCCTGCTCAAGATACGTGTCTATCCTGTCGCAGTCAAACGGGTCGAACCAGCCGCCGCCGTTCCTGCCAGGTGCGACATGCTCCATGTAGCGGGGCAGTGAGTAGCTTAAGTAACGCTGCAGGTGCTGGTCCTGCTGGGCGCTGTGGCGGGCTTCTGTTCCCGTGTAGATGCTGTCGAAAATGTGGCGTTGCTCCATCGGGTTGTAGCCTGTCTCGTGGTAACTTTCGCGCCAGTTAGGGTATTTGATGATGACCTTGCACTTGGGGTTTACTTTCTTTGCGGGGCCCAGAATCAGGTTTTCTGAAACTTCGAGCATTTTTGCACGACGGAACTCTGCCCAGCTTCGGTCTCCCTTTTCGCGGCGGCAGTCGTCGCACATGCACTGGGTGAAGAAGAAGTCATCAATGATGAATTCGTCGAACAGGCTTGCGGTGTACTCGCTTATTTCCTTGAGGCGGTCGCGCATCCCCTTGTTGCAGTAGCAGAAGGTACCGAACAGGCGCTGCAGCTTTTTGTCATCATCGTTCAACGGCGGGGTGACCGTCGTAATGCCGCCGCTTACCTCAATGCCATACTCCTCGAGTACGCGCTTTATCATGAGGAGCTGCTCTTTACGGGCAAACACATCGCGGTATGTTTCCAGGTAGACTTTGTCTATGCCGACATATTTCTGAAGCCAGTCTGCCTGAGTCCTGAGCTCCTCTTCTGTGATATGGTCTGCCCACTGGGCGACGCAATACGTAACTGTCTTGAAGTTTTTATAAAAGGACATGATATACCTCTGCTTCCCTTATTGTAAATCATAAAGAGACAATTGTGGCAAGAAAACTCTACGGAATGTGGATGTGTTTTACTCTGAAGGATGAGCCTGATTTTCTGAAACGAGATTCATCAGTTCCCGTCTGCTTTTTATGCTGAGTTTCTCAAAAATGGTCGACATGTGGCGCTTCACCGTCTCCACGCTGATGAAAAGCTCATCCGCTATCTGCGCATTGGTATATCCTTTCACGGCAAGACGTGCCACTTCGCGTTCGCGTGGTGAAAGCGGGCTGAACACATCCGGATGGGCTGGCACTGCAGGTGCTTTTTTCTCCTGTCTGGTGAACGGCAGCAGGATGAGTTTGACGACAATACCCAGCAGCAACGGACGGAAATTGACGAGCACCATGATGATGAACGCCGGGAACTGAAGTTCCGCGTACATACTGCTGTCTGCAGCAAGATGACTTTCAAGTTCAGTCAGCAACAGAATGAGTTTCAGCGTTGTAACAAATCCGCCGCTTGCAATGGCAACTCTGGAGACGATCTGCAGTAACGAATGAGAACCTGTATCTTTGTGCAGTGCTGCAAGAATGGTGAACAGGCCAATTCCTGCAGCAACCAGAAGACAGTCTGTCAGCATCTGCCGTTATTCTCCATCCGCGAGATGATGCAGCCTGCCTTCAACTGGAAGCAGAATCAGGTTTACGAGCAGTGCGTAAACAAGCGGAATGCATGCAATGGTGAAATTCTTTCCCAGCGCATACTTGTCTTCCAGATTGAACAGAATGCTGATCAGGGCGATGAGTGCACACATGAGTCCATCGAAAAGGAAAATGAGGCGTGAAGTTGTGAATGCGTTTTCGTACAGTGATTTCTGAGAAACAGTCAGACGTTCATTTTTGAATACTGCAGAAATGCCTTTGAAAAGTGATGTGAGGTTGCTGGAAAAACCAATCAGGAAGAGTGATGGGAAGAAGGTAAAGAAAAGGCTGGGAATATCCGCCATGTTCCAGAAACTGATGGACTCAACCTCGCTGTTGTTGACGGTGTTTGAAAGGATGACAAGCACTGCAAGACCGATGATGACCGCAATTGATACAAGTGTCTTGATGACAGTCACTGCAGTCTTTTTTCCTTTGTAAACGTGTGCTGTCGTTTCAGTTTCATGAACAGGGGCGTCTTCATCTTCATCCATATAGGAAATAATCTGTCGTTTCAGTTTTCCTCTGAGCGTCTCCAGGAGCAGTTCTCCCTGTGCAAGGTACAGGATGGAATCAATTACCGTGGAAAGATTGATTCCAAGAGTCTGCGTCTCAAAGAAGTTGAGATAAAAGTAGATGACGCTTATCAGCATGAAAAATACGCAGATAAATGGAAGTGTTTTTATGGTATATGAAAGCGCGAAATCTGCTTTTTTCAGGTCTTTCAGTTCGGCGTTCTTCAGTTTTTCGGAAAACAGCAGCAGAAATGATTTTCCGTTGCCTGAAAGATAAATCAGCAGCGCAAGGATGAACAGAATGCCGGGAAGGAGTGTCGGACTGATTGTGCTGAAATGAGTTCCACCACTCAGTGTCAGCCACACTTCTGTGGTGTTGAAAACTAACAGAAAAGAGAAGAGGAATAGAAAAAGCATGGTAACTCCCTGTATGGGCTAAATGCACCGTACGCCTTTATTATCAGTCGGGAAGAGCCATATGACAAGAGTTAGCGGGATGTAATAAAGTTGTAATCAGTCTTTTTGGCTGATGTTCAGCGTAATGATTTTTCCTTTCAGATCGTCCGGCTTGATGTAGGTGTACGTGACGGTCTTCTTGTCGCAGTCGGTGACAATCATGATGATGTCAGCATCTTCCTGGTAGTTGCTTTCAAGGAATTCATCACTTGTGACGGTGCCGTCATCGAACTTCAGGTATACGGTTCCGCTTGTGAACGTGAAGTCTGTGACGAATCCGCGGTGGCCGGTCTTGATTTCGCCTGTAGCTTTATCTACAAGGGTGAATTTCATGTCTGGCTCATTGTACAGGATGAAATCGTCGCCTTCTTCAACAACGGTCTGATCCACACCTTCCATCGTCGGGTTCAGGATTGCGTCGATGAAGTTGGACATGTAATTCTCGTCTTCAGCTTCGCCATACAGCGTATCAAGGTCAAGCAGGACAGATTTCTGGGTTTCCGTCTCTACGACAGAATAGTTCACCCAGAGGAAATTGATGACAGGAGAAACCTTGTAGGACTTGCCTGTTTCTAAAAGAACGATGACAGCCTGCGGTTCTTTTGTGTACATGCCATCTTTATCGTGATATTTAAGACCGAAAGTGTGAACGCCGGCATCCAGCTGAACTGCATCTGCAGTATTCCAGCTGTTTCCCCATGCGACGTTCTCACCATCGATTGATTCTACAACAACAAAACGGTCAAAAGTAACTGTGGCAAGATTTGTATTGTCAGGATACATTGAGATGACACCATGATTCTGGGTCGTCTGGCAGCCTGTCAGGGCACACAGCATTACAATTGAGGCAAGCAGGAAAACACTTTTTTTCATAATACCCACCAACTAAACTTTATATACTGTCGGTATTATAGCACAGTTTCTTTAAAAAACCTAAAAAAGGGAAAAAGTTACAAAAAAAAGGACTAAAATACTAGTTGGCATTCTTTGCGGCGCAGAAGGAGATGAAATCTATTTCCGGCAGCGGTTTTGAGAAGAAGTATCCCTGAATGAAATCGCAGTTCAGGTCAGTGAAGTAATTGACGGTTGCTTCGTCTTCAATACCTTCGACGACAATTTCTTTTTCAAGGGCTTTCATCATGGAAATTGTCTTGTAGATGATGATCTGCATGTTCTCATCATCTTTCCGGTCAACGAAACTCTTGTCAATCTTTACGATATCAAGAGGCATTGCGGTAATGCGCTGAATGTTCGAGTAGCCGGTACCGTAGTCGTCGAGGGACAGTGTCATGCCCATTTCTGACAGGGCAAGAATGTTCCTGTCAAACCACGCCTGGTCAGCAATGTCTTCGCGTTCGGTAATTTCAAGATTGAGCTGTGAGTAGCTGATGCCGTATTTCTCGACACACGCACGGATTTTATCCGGCAGGTCAGGCTGCAGGCACTGCGCGACGGCAAGGTTTATTTCAATATACTCAAGGCCGCTTTTCTTGAATTCGTCGCTGGCAATGAACCGGCAGACATCATCAATGATGAAGTCACCAATCTGGTAGATGGCACCGTTCTTTTCAGCTGCGGCAATGAACAGTTCTGGGGAAACAAAGCCATATTTCTCATCCGGCAGACGGATAAGTGCTTCGGCTGATATGAACTTCTTTCGTGAAACTGACCAGATTGGCTGGTAGTACATCATGAACCGTGAATTCTTTATGGCGTTTGTCACTATGGAATCAATTTCATTGGTAATCATGAAATTCTTGGTTCCGGTGATTGTTGCTGCATCCACTGGCTCTTTCTGGTTTGGCAGCAGGAACTGGAATGAC
>JAZUFS010000165.1:0-1674 GCA_045640805.1 Treponemataceae bacterium | reverse complement strand
CAACAACGAAGACCTTGGTGCGCTTACCTGGTACGAAGAATCTGTTAAAAACCGTGACCGCTACGTCATTGACTACGACCGTCTTAACGAGCAGACAGTCGGCGATGAAGTACAGAAGAATGACCCGGAGCGCTGCTGGTGGCCAAGTTCGCCTTCAGCAGGCCCGAACGATTTCTCTGACAACTGGCATGCGGATGGCCGCGGCGACATGCACTACTGGAGCGTCTGGCATGAAAAGAAACCGTTTGAGGCGTATTACAGCATTACGCCGCGCTTCGTCTCGGAATTCGGCTACCAGTCACTTCCTGACTTTGGCGAGACCGCTTCATTCACCGATGAATCCCAGTACAACATTACAAGTCCTGACATGGAATTCCACCAGCGTTCTCCAGGTGGCAATTCAATCATCTTCGAAAACTTTGCCCGCTACTTCCGTGTTCCGCAATCATTCAAGCACACGCTGTACCTCAGTCAGGTCCAGCAGGCACTTGCCATCCAGACGGCAGTCACGTACTGGCACTCTCTGAAACCGGTCTGCTGGGGTTCAATCATCTGGCAGCTGGACAATTTGTGGCCGGTCGCATCATGGTCGTCGCTTGAATATTCCGGCAAATGGAAACTCCTGCATTACAACATGCGCCATTTCTATGCTCCGGTTAGTACCGCACTCTTCAAAAAAGATGACCTCATTTACTGTTACGTAATTAATGACACCGCATTGGCTGTCCCGGCAAAACTGACCGTTTCGTACTATAATTTCGCCGGCGAAAAAATCGCTGATGACATTACACTCGAGACAGAACTTGCCCCGGACTCAAGCGCAAAAGAATGTGAGCTCCCCTGTTTCGTACTGCCTGGTTCTCCTGAAACCTTCTTCATGCATGCAGTCCTTGAATACGGCAGCAACTCCGGCAAGACGACTGCACGGTCAGAATCTACATTGTTCGTGACACAGCCCAAAAAGTGCGCACTTCAGAAAGCAGATATCTCATATGACGTTACTGAAACAGAAGATGGTTTCCAGGTGACACTGTCTGCGGCAAAACCAGCCTTCTACGTGTCACTCGACGCGGGAAAGATTCCGGGCGTGTTCAGCGACAACTTCATGACACTGCTTCCGGGCGACAGGCGGACGGTGCGCTTCATCTGGGAAAAACGTGAAGACTGGACTACCTCGGGACTGTCTGAACATGCAGGCAAGAAGGTTTCACGAAAGCCGTCTCTTTCCACGTTCAAGAAAGCCCTTTCCGTTCAGTGCCTGAATGATTTGTGGTAAGCGTCTCCCGCTCATCCACTGATATGCCGGTCCCGACTAAGGGCCGGCTTTTTTTACAAAAAAAAGGGCTGGTCGGACAACGTCCAATCAGCCAGCAAGGGAGAAAAACGAAAAATTATGCGCTCAGGGACATGCCCAAAGCAATCAGAAAGCGGCTCGTTAAACACCGCCTTCTGCATTATCCTTAATAAATCCGGTTATTCCTTGATTGCACCACCGGCAACACCTTCTGCCAGGTTCTTCTGGAAGATGAAGTAGACGATGAGAACAGGGATTGTCGCAATGACAAGTGCTGCAATCTGCCATCCAAGCTGGACACCAGTGCGGCTTGAGAATGAGAAGACACCAACCGGCAGTGACTTCGTGCTTTCCTTAGATGCCATAACAAGAACGAGCAG
>JAZUFS010000164.1:0-3507 GCA_045640805.1 Treponemataceae bacterium | reverse complement strand
CTTCTGCGTCAAGTGGCATGGGTTACAGTAACGTAATTCGTGCCCTCATCAGTGATGATGCAGATTCCGGCCTTATGATATGCGAGATTCCAGATGGCCTTATTGGAAGACCTTACGAAGATCTGCGTAAGCATTTCATGTATGGCAGAAAAGAGGGGGAAATTCTTGTAGGACTACTCTTGAACTCAGGTAACTTCCATATCCGTAGAAAGGAAGCAATCCGCGAGGCACAGAAGAATCCTAACATGAATGATATCATCGGTGGACTTAAGAAAGTAAAGACAATGGTCAGTAATGAACCTCTCTTTACTCCCGCAAATGATTTTGTCATTCCGAAGAACTCAAAAGCAATATACGTAAGGGGAAAGAAAGATGCCTAGTAAAGAAAAAATGGAGATGCAGTCTTTTGAGACCGTATTACCCAAACTCGTAAAATTGCCATTATTCAGTGATTTTGATGAAAATAACGAAGATGACGTACGTATGCTGAAGCAGGTGTATGACAATCTTTCAATAGTACCGTTTAAATCAGGTGAGATAATTATTAAAGAAGGTGAAATGGGAGATGAGCTTTTCATCCTGTATGAGGGTGAAGTTCTTGTAACCCGTGAAACTCCTGTCGGTGATGTTATTGCTCTTGCAACACTCAACTCATCCATGAACGTTTTCTTTGGTGAAATGGCAATCATCAGTAAGGATACACGTTCTGCTACGATTACCGCAAATACAGACTGCCTGTGTCTTTCTATCGCAGGAGATAAATTCATGGAAGTTTGTGACAAGGAACCAGTCCTTGGATATCGTGTCCTTTCTGTTCTTGCTAAGCGTCTTGCAAATAATGTCCGCGCAGCAAATAAAGACAAGGCAATTCTTTACGAGGCATTGTGTCAGGAGATAGAGACTGGAGTTTAATGCAGTCACCGGAACGAACTGCTTTCGGCAATGATTCAGTCAGCGAGCTCGTGCATAATCTGAAGCACGGGCTCTTTTATTTTCAGGAACTCTTCTACCAGGATAGGGTCGAAGTGTTTGCCCGCATCTTCCTGGATAATTGAAAATGCTTTTTCTGCCGGGAACGGCGCCTTGTAACAGCGTGGTGAAACGAGTGCATCAAAAACGTCAGCAATTGCCATAATGCGTGCACTGAGTGGAATATCTTCTTCTTTCAGTTTTGCTGGGTATCCGGTTCCGTTCCACTTTTCATGATGATAGGTGGCAATGTTAGATGCGATGTTGACATAATCCGGTTCCTGATCTTCACCAAGAACATCCTTTACGATTTTCCCGCCTTCAATAGTATGCATCTGCATTGAAATAAATTCCTCATCAGTGAGTTTACCAGGTTTTTTCAGGATAATGTCGGATACGGTGATTTTACCGATATCATGCATTGGAGCGGCTTTGTACAGATACTTGATGAAATCGTCAGTAATGATATCTGCATAAAAACCATCCTCTTTTGTCTTTTCTGCAAGAATCTTTACGTATCTGCTTGTCCGTCTTACATGGTGTCCTGTATCACTGTCCCGGTTTTCAACAAGGTTTGAAAGGCTGATGATGGTGTGATCCTGCATTTTGATGATTTTGCCATGCTGGGTCGTTATTTCTTCCATCTGACGGTCAACTTCACTTTGAAGCGCTTCTTTGTAAAGTTCAAAGTTCTGCTCGCGGATAAGAAGCCTTTTTGTGTTCATCCACTTATACAGGCATAAAAGGATAAGGACACCGAATAAGAGCATAGATGTATAGGCTGCCATTATACCGTAAGCTGTAATGATATTAGGATAGAACTGAAGGTAACTTACAAGAGTAAGTATAAAAAAATAGATAGGTTCAATCGTGTATAGAAGCGAAATAATGATTTCCAGAAAAAGGAAGAAAAGCAAGGCATTGAATACATCTGTCTGATGAAGGAGACTGTAAAGACAATCAAGAGTTCCAACACTTGCGCACAGATAAAGAGGAAATTCTTTAACGAAAAATAACTTTACCTTGCATTTATTGAATACGAAAAGAAGAATACTTGCAATTACTGCAGCATCAAGATATATCTGCAGAAACATGATGTGATATTTTACGGAGGTTATTTCATCCCTGTTTGAAAAAAAAAGGACAATAAATGCGATGCTGCTTGCAAGGATGGTTAGAAAAAGACCTGGAACAGTTCTCTTCATGTTTTTATCTGCAATCTTTCTTCTGAAATCAGATGGCATGATAAAATAATTATTGATTTTTGAAAAAAAACGCTTTACAGGACGAAATACAGGCAAATCTAATTCCTCCAAAACTCTCTTGATAACTATACCATGCTATATAAGAAAAGCATATGAAAAAGACAATATAAACAGGAATAATTTAGCCTGATGACAATTTTTCTGCAAATCAGTATACTTAGTTCAACAGTCTGTGAAACGGACTGATTTACTTTTTCAGGAGTTCTCCATGAGACAGATTTATATCGCAGGTAACTGGAAGATGAACAAGAACAAGGCAGAAGCTGTAGAGCTTGCTACTGGCCTTGTTGCTTCCCTTAAGGACGGAAAGAACAAGTACATGATTGGTGTTCCGTACGTTTATCTTGATGCAGTTGCTCAGGTTGTAAAGGGTTCAAACATTCTTCTCGGTGCACAGGATGTTGCCAACACAGACAACGGTGCACACACTGGTGAAGTTTCAACAGCAATGCTCAAGGACATTGGCTGCCAGACTGTTATCCTCGGTCACTCAGAGCGCCGTCACGAAATCGGTGAGTCTGACGAACTGATCAACAAGAAAGTACGCAAGGCTCTGAAAGACGGCCTTGATGTAGTTCTCTGCATCGGCGAGCTCCTTTCAGACCGCGAGGCAGGAAATGCAGAAGCTGTCTGCGCATTCCAGCTTTCAGCAGACCTTTCTGGCGTAACAGCTGAAGAGATGAAGCACGTAACAATCGCTTACGAACCTGTTTGGGCTATCGGTACTGGCAAGACAGCTACTCCGGCTGATGCTCAGGCTATCCACAAGTTCTGCCGCGACCACATTGCAAAGCTGTACAGCCAGGCAGTTGCAGATGAAGTAATCATCCAGTACGGTGGATCAATGAAGCCGGAAAACGCACAGGAACTGCTCAACCAGCCAGATATTGACGGTGGCCTTATCGGCGGTGCAGCTCTGAAGGTCGCTTCATTCGAGGCAATCTGCAAGACATATAAGAATTAATCGCTTAGAAGCGATTTGGAATATGGAGGGAGGAACCACCTCAGAGTTGTGAAGCCCGGCGGTTCCTCCCTCCATACCTCCCACCTCCCTGGGCACGCTCGGGACGGGACAACGCTTCGCTCGTCCTTTGGTGACGGGGCATTGCTTCGCTCGTCCCTTGAGTGTGGGGATGTTTAGTAGGGGAAAGGTAGAAGTTTGGAAACGACGAGTTGTTCGTCGTTTTTTTTATTTTAAAATCAATGTCAAATAGACGTTCTGTATGATATATTAAAAGTATGGATGCATGTGCGGTTTATATTGATGAATTGG
>JAZUFS010000163.1:0-2105 GCA_045640805.1 Treponemataceae bacterium | reverse complement strand
AGGCAAGTACAAGTACCATAAGTACAAGTGCGAGTTTCTTCATCTAGAAGCCTCCAAATAAGATTGACACCTCTCGTGTCCTAGTATTCAGAGTATACAATTAAAAGGGAAAAAAATAAACTGAATTTAACCGAATTTAGGGATAAAATTACCTTGAAACACCGGCCTGCTGGTCTTTATCCATCTTGGCCTTCCAGACAGTTATCTTCTTTTTCAGTTCTTCTGCATCATCCTTTTCATTCATCTGGATGGCAAGACGACGCAATGCAAGAAGATAATTGATACCAAGACGCATATCATCAAGGCGCTTTGATGAAAGCTCATACTTATCGCGGTAGCCTGTAGCTGACTTGTCGAGCAGCTTCTTGATAAGGCGGATGTAATAGACTGTCATGTCAAAATCAGGAGAACGCGGATCGAAATACGTCTTGATGGCTTCTTTCATATCAAGGATATTCTTGGCGACAGTTGCATAGCGGCCTTCAAGCTCGACGAAAGACATCTTCCACTTAGTATTCTCACCGTATGCGTCAGTAACCAGACGGATGGCAAGACCAAGCTTTCTTGTAAGCAGATATCTCTTTTCAAGCGGGATGTTCACAATCTCCGCAAGATATGGCTCGTAGTCTGAATATGGCGCATCAATTGTCGTGGAAACAACTTCCTCAAGATAAATGATTGCCTTGTAGAGGGTCTTACGTGCATCGTTGAGCGCGTCTGTATTCTTTGTCTCGGTATATGTTACTGAAAGGTTATTGATTCCAACCCAGAGCGTAGAAACGTAAATCATTTCTTCCGCAAGAAGAAGCTTCTTATAGGCAGTACCTGATGTATCCTTATTGATAAGGGCAAGAATACTCTTTTCCTTTTCTGCAGATTTCTCGATAAGTTCCTTATATGGCTGCATCTTCTCTGTAAAAAGTCTTCTGCTTTCTTCTGTTACCTTTGCCATTGGTAGCGCTCCCGGTTTCCGTCAACCTCTATTCTGTAGTAAAGAACGCGCGTGCTGGAGAGATGCTTCGCTCACTGCGTCGCCAGACAGCATGCGTGCTATTTCTGTTACCCGTTCATCTCCCGTAATCTGATGAACATGAGTTGATGTAGAACCATCCTTTACGGACTTTTCTATCTTTAATTGATTATCGGCACAAACTGCTATGCTCGCAAGATGCGTAATGCACAAAATCTGTCTTTTTTTTGCAAGCTGTTCAAGGTGGTGGCCTACAGCAACTGCAATCTCGCCGCCAATTCCGGTATCAATTTCATCGAAAACAAGCGTATCGACAGTATCTGACGCGCTCAGGACAGTCTTTATGGCAAGCATGACACGTGACAATTCGCCGCCGGAAGCAATCTTTGCAAGCGGACGTACCGGCGAGCCAGGATTTGCCGAGAACATGAACTCAATGTCATCAATGCCGTATGGACCGCATCGCTGGGCAACCGTATCACCGGGTTTCAGCTGCACCTGAACGACAAACTGCGTTCCCTTCATGCCAAGTTTGCCAAGGACATCCTCTATCTGGGAAGAAAGTGTTACGGCAGCCTTCTTTCTGTCAGCAGACAGGCCCGTCGCAGTTTCATAGACCCGTTTCTCAAGAGCGGAAACTTCAGCGGCAAGTTTTTCCCTGCTGCCGGAACCGTCAGAAAGCAGTTCAAGTTCCTTCTGAACCTTTTCTGCATACGCGAGAAGGTCCGCCGCAGTACCGTTTCCGCCGGCAGTATATTTCTTGATAAGTCGTGACAGGAATGCAGAACGCTCCTGAACTTCCTCAAGACGGGAAGGATCAAAGACAAGCGCATTCTTGTACGAACGAAGCTCTTCTGCAATGTCATCAAGTTCGTAGAAGGCACTTTCAAGGCGTTCTGAAAGCGGCGAAAGTGTCGCGTCGACGGCTGCCGCATGTTCCATTGTCTGCCGTGTCCGTTTAAGCGTCTGCACGACGGCATCGTCTCCAGCAAGGGAACCCGCAGCATCTTCTACAAGTGAATACAGTTTCTCAAACTGAGAAAGCCGTGCTTCCTCAGCATCAAGTTCCTCGTCCTCACCTGCGTGAATCTTTGCCTTTGTAATTTCTTCCACGGCAAACTGCAGCATCTCAATG